>CAZYSJ010000057.1:0-29168 GCA_964649875.1 uncultured Caldilineaceae bacterium | reverse complement strand
GTTTTGCTTGCGCATTACCGCTGAGCAATACCACTGAATTGTACATATATTTCTAAGTGAAACACAGTTGGCAGTTTAACTTTGGCGCGGACCTGCGTTATGATTGCAGGCATGCCAAGCCGAAAAGACTTCACACTTACGGATAAACAGGTCAAGGAATTGACCAAAGGGATCAAGCGGGACAAGCGGGCCCAGGTGGTACGTCGGGCTACGGCGGTGCATCTGCTCCACCAAGGACATCGGGTCGCCGATGTGGCCAAGAGTGTATCTGCCAGCAAGCCAATCATCTATGCATGGCATGAACGCTTTCTCGCTGAGGGCGTCGAGGGACTGGCCGACAAGGCGAAGCCGAGAAGCAGACGCAAGGTGACGGATGCGTACATTGCAGCCATGGAAGAAGCGGTTGCTCGTGACCCAGCGGACTATGGCTACGACTTCGCTATCTGGACACGAGAACGGCTCCGGGATCACTTGGCGCAACAGACAGGCGTCCACATCCACATCAACTGGATAGGTGAGTTGCTCAAAGCGCACGGTTACGTTTTGCGGCGGCCCAAGCATGATCTGCGTCACCGCCAAGACCCAGTCGCCAAGGCGGAAGCCCAGGAAACACTGGAAGCGCTGAAAAAAACGCATGCACAGACGATTTCCGGCTCCTCTTTATGGACGAAACCACGCTGAGTCTGCATCCCCCCTTACGTGCGTGCTGGACCAAGCGAGGACAGCAACCGCTTGTGCCCGCACCCGGCGTGCAGCAGACGCATCACATCTTTGCTGCCTACAATTGGGTCGATGATACGGTCACGTGGACCATGAGTGAGAAGAAGAACGGCCAAGCCTTTATCACCTTTCTCGAGCATCTCTTCGTCGACCAGTTCCCAACCGGACGCTGCGTTCTGGTCTTGGACAACGCACCTTATCACACCAGTGGCGAGAGTCTAGCCGCTCTCAGCCTCTTCGAGCATCGCATTCTGATCTTCTGGCTGCCCAAGTACTGCTCTTTGGAACTCAATCCCATCGAACGATTCTGGCGTCAACTCAAGGACAACATTTGCGTCAACAAACTCTTCCCGTCGCTGGACGACCTGATCGATTCCGCTCAGCTACACATGGGCCGTCAGAATGACCTTGCTAACCATGAACGATTCGCCTTCGTTAAACCATAAAGCGTGCTTCACTTAGTTTGCAGGCTTCCGTCAACGTTTACAGCTTCCGTTGCTGCCAATGACGTACTGTATTCCCTTTGCGTATCCCCCAAGGGCAGATGCCGGAATTCGGTCTTGTCCGTTGTTGTATGTGTTGGCCCCCGAATTTCTCCGACGTTCTTCACGAGGTAGGCGAAAGGAAAAGGAAGCATGGCACACAGACAGTTGTTCAGCCGTAGGCAGTTCCTGAAGTTCTCTGCTGCGACCGGCGCAACGATGGCGTTGGCCGCTTGTGCGCCGAGCGCTCCGGCCCCGGCAGCCGGCGGCGAGGCCGGCGGTGCAGCAGCCGAGACCGTCAAGTTGCAGTATCAGTCGCGCGAGCCGGAAAATGCAGCCGGCGTGAAGGAGATGTGGGACCTGTGGTACGAAGGGTTCCGCGAGGTGAACCCCAATATTGAGGTGGAGTGGGTGCCTGATGCGGGCGGCAATGCCCGCGAAAGCGCGCTGGCGGCTATGGTGGCCGGCAACGCATCCGACCTAATTGAGTGGTGCTGCACGGATAGCGGCTTCTTCGTCCAGAACGGGCAGGCGATGAACCTGCAACCGTTCATCGACCGCGATGCGGAAGAAGTCAATATCGACGACTACTACGAGCATCAGTTCGATGCATGGACGAAGGACGGCAACATTCACATGATGCCGCGCTTTACCGGCACGCAGGTCATCTATTACAACAAGGACTGGTTTGATCGCGTCGGCGAACCGTACCCTTCGACCGAATGGGGAAGCTGGACGTGGGAGGATTTCCAGCGGATCGGCGATAAGTTTGTCGGCGAGGACCCGCAGACCTGGGCAACGTCTAACTATCATATGGCTGCTGACTGGGTGACCATGTATTGGCTGCGCGGCTGGGGCGCACATATGGTCAATCCGGACGATAACACGCACTGCCCGATGGACGAGCCGGAAGCCCAGGAGTGCCTTGAGTGGCTGCGCGCTCAGACATGGGACCGCAAGCAATACGTAGTCGGCAACTCCGCCTTGTCGGGCGGCGTCGGCGTGGAAGCGCTCTTTACGAGCGAGCGTATCGCCATGATGGAAATGGGCCCTTGGAACCTGAATGTGGTCATGGACGCGGCGCAGTTCCGCTGGGATGTGGCGCCGATGGTGAACGGCCCCGCCGGCACGACGACCCACCAGTCCGTCGACGGGACAATGATTTGGACAGACACGCCGAACCCGGAGGAATCTTGGACGTTGCTTAAGGGCACGTCGAGCCCGGAATACGGCATCCTCTACGCGCAATACGCCAACAAGCAGCCTTCGCGCAAGAGCATTCTCGGCGAGTTCCCGAAGTTGCTGCGCGAGCAAAACGAGAAGTATAACGAGATCTCGCTCGAGGTCTTCACTGACTCGTTGGCGCAAGACATCGGCGGCACGGAAGAGTTCTTCAAGTATGACGCCGCGACGAAGGATCAAATCATCAAGCCTGCTATGGAGATGCTGATCCTGCTAGGCGAAGCGACGCCCGACTATGTGGCGAAGCACGCCGAGGTGGCAACACGCTTCAACCGCGATGAGATTCCGCCCGAACAGCTTGGCGCTGAACTGGCCAAGATCACCCAATAGACTGAGTGTGGAAGGAGGAGGAGAGCGACGGCTGTCCTCCTCCCGTCATATACAGCTCTGCAGCGAAGGAGACGCTATGTGCGTACTCGCGCCGTAGAAATTACAGTCGGGTCGGAAGATAAGAACGGAGGCAAGTAACCTCTATGACCACTGCGGGCCAAACTCAAGACGGTTCAAGCGCGATCTCATTGCCTGCGGGCACACACCGAAAAGTGATGAAACAGAGCACGCGTGAAGCGCTTTACGGTTATGCCATGCTGTCGCCGTGGCTGATCGGCTTCTTGGTGTTTGTTCTGTTTCCGATGGTGGCCTCCTTGGTCATCGGCATGTATCGCACTGATTTTCTCACTTCCTGGGAGTTCGTCGGCCTGTATTACTATAAGAGCGTCGTGGTCGACGTATTGGTGCGCAAGGCGTTGCTCAATACCGCCTATTTCAGCCTCGTATCCGTGCCGTTGAGCACCCTCTTGGCGCTGTCAATTGCCGTTATGCTCAACCAGGGCATAAAGGGGCAGAGCATTTGGCGTACAATCTACTATTTGCCCTCGGTCGTTTCCGGCGTAGCGGTAGCGCTGCTTTGGCGATGGCTGTACGAGCCGGAAATGGGGCTGTTCAACACGGTGCTGCGGGGGCTGGGCGTAGACAACCCGCCGCGCTGGGTTTTCAGCGAGCAATGGGCGATGCCCTCGCTGATCATCATGGCGCTGTGGGGGGCCGGCGCGCCGATGCTGATCTACCTGGCCGGCCTGCGCGGCATTCCGACGGCGCTGTACGAGGCGGCCGAGATCGACGGCGCCAGTTCGTTTCGCCGCTTCTTCACGATTACGCTGCCGCTGCTAACGCCGACAATCTTCTTCAACGTAGTGCTTTCCATCATCGGCTCATGGCAGATCTTCACCCAGGCCTTGATCATGGCGGACGGGGGGCCGAATAACGCCACGCTGACCGCTGTGTTGCACTTGTATCGCACCGGTTTCCGCAACGCTTACTTCGGCTATGCTTCAGCGCAAGCGTGGTTCCTGTTCCTAATCATACTCGTTTTCGTGCTGTTGGCCTTGCGCAGCGCCAGCAGTTGGGTCCATTACGAGAGGGTGTAAAGATCATGGCTACGACTGCGGTGAGAAACCGTCGATATGTGGGGAGCAAACTCACCGAGTTCATCTATCGGGTTCTGCTCTATGCCGCGGTGCTGCTCGGGGCTTTCATCTTTGCCGTCCCTCTATTCTGGATGCTGCGCACTGCGGTGATGCCGACCTGGCAAGTGTTCCGTTATCCGCCCGAATGGATTCCGGCGGAGTGGAATTGGTCCAACTTCAAGGTGCCGTTTGAGACGTTTCCCTTTGCACGCTGGTTTGTGAACAGCGGAATCATCGCCGTGGGATCGGCGATTGGCACCGCTCTATCGGCCTCTATGGTTGGCTTCAGCTTCGCGCGCTTGCGCTTTCCGCTGCGCGAGCCCCTGTTCCTGATCGTGCTGGCGACCATGATCCTGCCTGAGCATGTGCGTCTGGTTCCCACCTACTTGCTCTTCACCTGGATGGGCTGGGTCGGCACGTTCCTGCCGCTCATCGCGCCCAACTGGTTTGCGCCGGCCTTCTTCGTCTTCCTCATGCGTCAGTTTTTTATGACCATTCCCAAAGAATACGATGACTCCGCCTATATTGACGGCTGCTCGCCGCTGGGCATGTTTTGGCGCATTCATCTGCCGCTCAGCCTGCCCGCAGTGGGCGTGGTGATTATCTTTCAGATCACGTTTCAGTGGAACGATTTTCTGAACCCGCTGATCTACCTAAACAAGGTGCAGATGTACACCGTGGCGCTGGGCTTGCGGCTCTTCCAGGGGCAGATGTCCAACAATATGCAGGGACTGATGGCGGCATCGCTCATGGGGATTTTGCCGACGCTGCTTGTCTTCTTTTTCGCCCAGCGTTATTTTGTGCAAGGCATCGTGGTTACGGGCGTCAAGGGCTAGGCGAATCTTCTATTTTGCCTTTGGTTCGGTATGATAAGGATATAGAAATGCGGCAGGTTCCAGGCGCAGTCGTCCTACAAGGCGGCACGTCAGCCGGTTGTCAATGCCGGCCCCACAAGGAAGCCGTATAGACTCTGCGCCCGCCAGCTCAAAGTGGCGCTTGCCCGGCAGCAATGATCCGGCTTAGCGCGACGAACAGGTCCACAATAAAACCAATCAACAGCAGCGCTCTGTAGAAGGAGCAACGGAATCCTATGAAGGTCATCCAAGTAGGCATCGGCGGCATGGGCAATGCCTGGCTGCGCGCCGTGCAGGAGTCTCCTAATGTCGAGTACGCCGCGCTGGTGGAAGTCAACGACGCCATCGCCGCGGCGCAGGTCGAGCGCTTCAACTTGCAGGGCATCGCAGTGTACCGGACGTTGCCGGAGGCGCTCGAGGCTGTTGAAACCGACGGCGTAATTAACGTGACGCCGCCGCAGTTTCACCAAGAGGTCTCCGTCACCGCGCTGGAGGCGGGCGTCCCCGTTCTGTCGGAGAAGCCGCTGGCAGACACGTTTGAGGCGGCGCAGGCCATCGTCGATAAGGCGAACGAGACGGGCGTCCTGCATATGATCACGCAGAATTACCGCTACCGCAGCGCCACACAGACGCTCAAGCAGACCCTGGCGTCGAAGGCGATGGGCGAGATCGGGTCGGCGACGGTGGAGTTCTTCCGCGGGCCGCATTTCGGCGGCTTCCGTGAGGAGATGCCATACCCGCTGATCATCGATATGTCGATTCACCACTTTGACCTGATGCGCTTCTTCTTGGATAACGACCCCGTGTCGGTCTTTGGGCGCAGTTGGAACCCGCCCTGGAGCTGGTATAAGGGCGATGCGTCGGCGTCGGTGACGTTGGAGTTTATGAACAACGTCTTCGTGTCATACAACGGCTCGTGGTGCTCGCAGGGGCGCGAGATCGGCTGGAACGCCCATTGGCGCTTCGAGTGTGAGAAGGGCGTCGTTTTCATGGAGGACGACATCGTATACACGCAGCCCACCGGCGGCGAGCCGGCGGAAGTCCCTCCGGTCAAGATGGAGCGCACGGAGCAGGCGTACCTGCTGCACGAATTCTATGAGGCCGTGACCCAGGGCGCCCAGCCGGCTACGACTAGCCAGGATAACATCAAGTCGCTGGCTATTGTGTTCGACGTGGTGCGCTCGTTTGAGACCGGCCAAGTCGTCAAAAGTTCTGCCTGATTTCGTACAGGGCGAACGGCATTCTGTTCGCAAAATCGATCAACTAGAGGAGTCATTCGATGTCAAGACCAGTCACACTATTCACAGGGCAGTGGGCGGATTTGCCCCTCGAGACGCTGGCGGAGAAAGTCAGTTCGTGGGGATTCGACGGGTTGGAACTGGCCTGCTGGGGCGATCACTTCGAGGTCGACAAGGCGCTGGAGAAGGACAGCTATGTCCGCGAGCGCCGCGACCTGCTGGAGAAGTATAACCTGAAGTGCTGGGCCATCAGCAACCATCTGGTGGGCCAGTGCGTGTGCGACCCGATCGATCAGCGGCACAGAAACGTGCTGCCCGACCGGCTGTGGGGCGACGGCGACCCCGAAGGCGTGCGCCAGCGCGCTGCGGAGGAGATGAAAAACACGGCGCGGGCCGCCAAGCTGTTCGGCGTGGAAAACGTCAACGGCTTCACCGGCAGCAGCGTGTGGGCCAAGCTCTACTTCTTCCCGCCCACGAGCCAGGCGGATATCGACGCCGGCTATAAGGACTTCGCCGACCGTTGGATTCCCATCCTTGACGTCTGCCAGGAGAACGGCATCAAGTTCGGGTTGGAAGTGCACCCGACCGAGATCGCCTATGACATCATCACCTTTGAGCGGGCGCTGGAGGCTGTGAACCATCACCCGGCGTTCGGGGCCAACTTCGACCCCAGCCACCTGATTCACCAGTTCGTCGATCCGGCTGAGTTTATCGCCGCCTTCCCCGACCGCATCTATCATGTGCATGTCAAGGATTCGAAGGTGAAGTTGACCGGCCGCAACAGCATCCTTTCCTCGCACTTGGACTTCGGCGACCCGCGGCGCGGGTGGGACTTCGTCTCGCCGGGGCACGGCGACGTCAAGCTGGATCCCATCGTGCGCTGGCTGAACCGCATCGGCTATCAGGGCCCGCTGTCTATCGAGTGGGAAGACACCGGCATGGACCGCGAGTTCGGCGCGCAGGAGTCGCTGGCCGTCGTGCGCAAGGCCGACTTTGCGCCTTCGAACGTGGCATTTGACGCCGCGTTCCAGGGCGAATAAGCGGACCCGTCTTGGGGGAGGTTGCCGGCAATCTCCCCCAAGGCTGCATGTGATGAGGTTCGAGGGACAGCCGGTTTTTGTCCGGACTCAATTCAAGCAGGAGTGATCTAATATGAGCGAAGGCGCTGGATTCACCACAATGGCTGCCGATAAGGCCGCCGGCGAAATTCCGGAGATCGGCGTGGGCATGTTGGGTTATGCGTTCATGGGCAAGTCGCATACCAACGCCTACAAGACGCTCCCCTACATGATGTACCCGCCGCCTGCGATCCCCAAGCTGATCGCGATGGCCGGCCGCAATGAGCAGGCCGTGGCGTTGGCCGCCCAGCGTTTCGGCTATGCCAAGTACTACACCGACTGGCGCGATATGATGGCGGATGACGAGGTGCAGTTGTTTGACAACGGCGGGCCGAACAACGCCCACGCAGAGCCGAGCATCGCCGCGGCCCAGGCCGGCAAGCATGTCCTCTGCGAAAAGCCGCTGGCCCGCACCGCCGAAGAAGCCAAGACCATGCTGGACGCGGTGCAGAAGGCCGGCATCAAACACATGGTGGCTTTCAATTATCGCTTTGTGCCCGCTGTCCGGCAGATCCGCAAGCTGATCGACGCCGGCGCCCTGGGCCGCATCTATCACTTCCGCGCGGTCTATCTGCAAGAGTGGATCATGCCGCACTACAATACGCCGATGATCTGGCGTCTGCAGAAGTCCGAAGCGGGCAGCGGCGCGCTGGGCGACCTGGGCGCGCACATCATCGACCTGGGCCGCTATCTGGTAGGCGACGTCAAGAGCGTCAGCGCCATGGCGAAGACCTACATCGAGGAGCGCCCGAAGGCGGACGGCAGCGGCATGGGCAAAGTGGATGTGGACGACGCCTTCGTGGCCGCGGTCGAGTTCGAGAACGGCGCCATCGGCACGCTGGAGGCGACTCGCTTCGCGGCCGGGCGCAAGAATGCGCTTGGCCTGGAGATCAACGGCGAGAAGGGCAGTATCCGCTTCGATCTGGAACGGCTCAACGAACTGGAAGTCTTCTGGAACGACGACGAGCCCAAGGAGACGCGCGGCTTCCATCATGTGCTCGTCTCCGAGCCGTACCATCCCTGGTGGGAGAACTGGTGGCCGCAGGGCCATATCATCGGCTGGGAGCACACCTTTATCCACGAGATCACGCATCTCTTGGACTGCATCGTCAACGACAAGGACGTGGCCCCCATCGGCGCCGACTTCGAGGACGGCTACCGCGCGGCGGTGATCTGCGACGCGATTCTGGAGTCTGCCGCCGGCAAGCGCCAGGTAGACTGCAAATACTAGGCGCTATGTAACGGAAGAGCGGGGCATGCCGGCTCGGCTCCCGCTCTTCTCCTTGTGGATCGACGGGAGAACTTCCCAGTGCGATGGCTGATTGTCGTGGGCGTCTGTTTGTTGCTGGCGGCTTGCGCGCCGGCTGCGGGCGGCGCAGACGCGAGTCCGCTAGGCGAGCCAGGCGCGCAGACGTCCGGCGGTCAGGTCGAACTGACGCCGGAAGACGTTGCCGCGGCGCTGAGCGAGACGGCGAGTCTGGAAGCGGCTGCCAGCCAACTGGCTAACGCCTTGCAGGTCGCACCGGGGGCGGTGCGGGTGCGCATCCAGGATTCTCGTTGCAGCGTGTGCAACATCGAGATGCGCGCCAAACTGGGCGCGCTCGAAGGGCTGTCCGTCGACGAGGCCGCTCCGCTGATCGAAGTTAACATGACGTTCTGGCTGGTCGCGGATGACGTGGTGTGCGAGTACGCGCTGCTCGGCGACGCCTTCACCCCGCGCATGTGCCGGCCTGCTCTCTAGCAAACCCCGTGGACGGCCGTGACCCGGCCCCAACCCCAACCCCCATGAATGTGAGGAGACGAGGACATGAAAGTCGGCGTGTTTGCAGTGATGTTCAGCGCCATGAAGTTCGAGGATGCGCTGGATTATATCAAATCGGTTGGCGTGCAGGCGGTAGAGGTGGGCTGCGGCGGCTATATTGGCGACGCGCATTGCAAGGCGGCGGAGCTTCTGGCGGATGACGACCTGGCAGCCGCGTTCAAACGGGCGGTAGACGACCGCGGGCTGGAGATCAGCGCGCTAAGCGCACATGCCAACCCGCTCCACCCCAACCCGGAGATCGGCGAAGCGCATCGCACCTATGTGACCAATGCCATTAAGCTGGCGGGCAAGATCGGCGTCGACACGATCGTCACCTTCTCCGGCTGCCCCGGCGGCGGCCCCGGCGACATGCACCCCAACTGGGTGACGTGCCCCTGGCCCCCGGACTTCTCTAAGACCGTTCAGTGGCAGTGGGAAGAAGTGATGCTGCCCTATTGGGAGGAGACCGCGGCCTTCGCCAAGGAGTTGGGCGTGCGCATTGCCATTGAGATGCACCCCGGCTTCTGCGTCTACAACGCCGGTACGGCCATGGCGCTGCGCGAGGCCATCGGCCCGACCATCGGCACGAACTTCGACCCCAGCCACCTCTTCTGGCAGGGCGCGGACTTGACCGACACGATCCGCCACCTGGGCGATTCGATCTACCACTTCCACGCCAAGGATACCAAGATCGACCCCATCAACACCGGCATCAACGGCGTGCTCGACACCACGTCTTACCGTGAGTTCAGCAAGCGCAGTTGGATCTTCCGCACGGTGGGCTATGGGCACGGCGAGGAGACGTGGCGCAACGTGGTGAGCAACCTGCGCTTGGTCGGCTATGACGGCGCGTTGTCGATTGAACATGAGGACGGCCTGATGTCCAACCGCGAGGGCTTCGAGAAAGCGGTGAAGTTCTTGCAGGACATCGTGATTCAGGAGCAGCCCGGCGCGGCATTCTGGGCATAACGCTGCGGTTAGGAGTTGCGTTTGGAGATTCTCTACGTTCATCCTGCGAAACAGGAGGCGGACGCTCGTTTCGATAAGTACATCCCCTGCTCGCCGTACCCGTTCATACCGGTGGGGGTCGTGGGTCTCGTCAACATGCTGCGCCATGAGGGTTGGGATGTGGCGGGGCTGAACCTGCCCATGGAACTGACCATGCGGCCGGACTTCAGCTTTCGTCGCTGGCTAGCCGACCAGCCGCCGGCGAAGATGGCGTTGATCGACCTCCACTGGTATGAGCATTGTTTCGGCGCGATCGACACGGCGCGCATGATCAAGTCCATCTGGCCTGACGCCGTAACTGTGATCGGCGGGCTGACGACCTCCAACTTTGCCGAGGAGATTTTGGCCAGCCACCCGGAGGTCGACTACGCCATCCGCGGCGATGCAGAAGAGCCGCTGCGTCAGTTGGCGCAGCACGTCTTCGGCGGCGATGTCGATGCGGCGGCGATCCCTAACCTGGTGCGCCGCCACGGCGGCGAAGTCCGGCAGAACCCGCGCTCTTATTTCGCCACGAGCGAGATGCTCGATCACCTTGACTTTGTGAGTACGGATTGGCTTGCGCACGCGCAGAGTTACGGCGCGATCCAGTATTCGGGGGCGGGATGGATTCGCTTGCAGGACCCGGATGTGCGCGGCCATTGGCTGACGATAGGACGGGGCTGCGTCTTCAACTGCATCTATTGCGGTGGGGGCAAGCATTCGCATAGCGAGTTGGCGGGGCGCAACGGCTACGTGATGCGCAGCCCCGAAGCGGTGGCAGAGGACATTCGCCGCCTGCGCGATGCCGGTTACCGCCAAGTTGCGCTCTCGCTCGACCTCGCCACCTTCGGCCCGGAGTGGTGGCAGACGCTGTTTCGGCTGCTGCGCGAGAAGGCGGTCAAAATCGGGATTTACAACGAGTTCTTCCAGCTTCCTTCGCGTGAATTCATCGAGGAGTTCAGCGCCACGGCGGACATGGCGCATACCGAAGCGGCGATCTCGCCGCTCTCCGGCGATGAGGAGGTGCGCCGGCAGAACGGCAAGTTCTACGCCAACGAGCGCTTTTTGCGCACGCTGGCGGACTTCAAGCGCTTCGAGATCCCGATCTTTGTCTACTTCTCGCTCAACCTGCCGGGCGAGACCTTCAAGACCTTCAAGCGCACGCTGGAGCTGGCGCAGGCCGTAGGGCAAGCTTACCCCAGCCATCTGCTGCGCATGTTGAACCCCTGCCATACGCTCGACCCCATGTCGCCCATGAGCCGCAACCCGGAGCAGTTCGGCATGGAGGTCGCCTATCGCACTTTTGCGGACTACTACAACTACTGCCGTGCGACAGGGTGGCAGCCGCGCAATGTGCTGCGCGGCCAGCACCGCGGCTTCGAGATGAAGGGACGGCCAACCAAGACGGTTGAGCAGATGGCGCAGATATGGGATCTGTTCGCCGGCCAACAGCCGTTTCGCTGTTTCCCCGTGCCGCGCGGCTGGTAGGGCGTCACGGGTCAGGCTTCGCGTTGCGCCTTCTCGCCGGCGGCCTGGATGGCGTTTTCAACGATGCGCAGCCGGTCGAAATCGCGCAGTCGCAGATAGTGGGCTGCCGCTTTCAGTATCGCTTCCTCCGGAATCAAGCCGATCAGTTCGGTCTTCTCTACCGTCGTTCCGTGTTGTGCGGCCAACTCCATGATCTTGTCCATCAGCGTGTGAAGCGGCGTCTGCGTGTGGTCGACGAGGTTGACGCTGACCTGGGCCTGACCTTCCACCAGCAGGCCGAGCGCCTTAACGCCGGGCAGCCCGCCGCTGCTGAAGCGGATGCGCTTGGCGATGGTCTTGGCGATCGCTACGTCGGCGCTGTCCAGATAGAAGTTGTACGCGATCAGGAATTGGCGGGCGCCGACGATCACCGCTCCGGCCGGACCGACGCGCGCAGGGCCGAAGTCCGGCTTGCGCGCCGGCTGGTCGATCTCCTGTAAGAGCAACTCGAACTCCCCCTTGCGCACGTCGGCTAGGTTGCGCCGCTCCGGCAATCTGGCGGCTGCTTCGTAAAGATAGACGGGCAACTCCAAATCGCGTCCGATGCGTTCGCCGAGCTGGGCGGCGAGTTCGGCGCATTCCTCCAGCGTAATGTTGCGAATGGGGACGAGCGGCACGACGTCGGTCGCGCCGAGGCGCGGGTGCTGGCCGCGGTGCTCAAAGAGGTTGATGCGCTCCGCCGCGACGGTTACGGCGCGGAACAGCCCTTCCACCACGGCGTCGGGCGGGCCGGCGACGGTTACGACGCTGCGGTTGTGGTCCCAGTCGCTGCTTTGGTCGAGCAAGAGCACGCCCGGCGTTTGAATGGCCGCGACGATGGCGTCGATTACTTCGGGCCGGCGGCCTTCGGAGAAGTTGGGCACGGATTCGATAATCTGGTTGCCGGTTTCAGGAGCGGTCATGTCGCGTTCCTCCCTGTGGTCGCGTTGGCGGGCCAATTGGCCCCGTGTCTGCCCTGGTATGTTATTATAGCACCCATGTCTGAGGCATCCGGCGGGAACAAGTCCGCAACACAGCGTTATCTTTCCGGTTCGATGGACGATGCCGCATGGGATGCTTTCGTGCAGTCCCATGCGCAAGCGCATCTATTGCAGACCAGCGGCTGGGCCGCGCTCAAGAGCCGTTTCGGGTGGCAGGCGACGCGCGTCGCGCTCTTCGACGAGGCGGGCAGGGCGGTTGCCGGCGCGTCGATTTTGCTGCGCAGCGTGGCCGGCATCCGCATCGCCTACGCGCCAAAGGGTCCATTGACCGACTGGTTTGATGAGGCGCTGACTGGCGCGCTGCTCGAGGCAATGGCGGTTGAGTGCCGGCGCATGGGCGCGGCGACGCTCAAGATCGAGCCGGACTTGCCGGATACGGCGGTGAACCGCCGCGCGCTGGCGCGTCACGGCTTCGCACCCAGCCGGCAGAGCGTGCAGCCGCGCAGCACCGTTCTCCTCGACATTGAGGGCGACGAAGACGCCATCCTCAAGCGCATGAAGAGCAAGTGGCGCTATAACGTGCGCCTGGCGGAGCGCAAGGGTGTGACGGTGCGTCAAGCCGACGCCGCCGACCTGGCCGCGTTCAACCAGTTGATGGCCGCGACCGGCGCGCGCGATAAGTTCGGCGTGCATGCGCCCGGCTATTACGCAGCGGCGTTCGATCTGCTCACGCCGGGTCATGGCGCGTTTCTGCTGGCGGAGGTTGAAGGACGCGCAATCGGGGCGATTGTTGTGGGGCTTTGCGAAGAGTCGGCCTGGTACCTGTGGGGTGCGAGCAGCAACGAAGAACGCAACCGTATGCCGAACCACGCCCTGCAATGGGCCGGCATCCGTTGGGCCAAGGCGCACGGTGCGCGGCGTTATGATTTCTGGGGCATCCCCGACGACGTGGGCAAGGCGGCGGCGGGCATGGCGGTTGGCGACGAAGCGTCGGCGCCGGTGGAAGCGCTGCCGATCAATTTGGACCTGCTGCCGCAGCATGGGCTGTGGGGCGTCTATCGCTTTAAGCAGGGGTTCGGCGGCGAGGTCGTGCGTTATGTAGGGGCGTGGGATAAAGCGCTGCAGCCGCTGGGTCACCGGCTGTACACGCTCGGACTGAGCCTGCTCGAACAGCGTGGCGACTGGACTTCCAGGCTGGGACGCGTTGGGGGGCTGTCGCGCGCGGCGCACCGCGCAAGGCCGGTGTGCAAAACGGTGCATGACCCGGCCGCGTGGCGGGCGGCGCTGGCCGAACTGCCGGCGCCGCATGTGTTGCAGAGTTGGGAGTGGGGCGAGGTGAAGGCCGCGACCGGCTGGCACGCAGAGCGGCTGATCGTTGCCGGCGAGGACGGGCGCACGCTCGCCGCGTGCCAATTCCTGTGGCGACAGTTGAGCCGTTATCTGCCCGTGCGCGTGGCCTATGCGCCGAAGGGGCCGGTTGTGGACTGGGCGGACCGCGTTGCGGTCGATGCCGTCTTGGCCGCAGTAGAGAGCCATGCCCACGCGCGCGGCTGTGTTTTCGTCAAGATCGACCCTGACGTGCGCGAGGACCTGGCCGAGGGCGTGGTCCTGCGCGAGAAGCTGCGGCGGCGAGGCTGGCGTTTCAGCGCCGAGCAGATTCAGTTCAAGAACACCGCAGTGACGGACCTGCGCCCGGATGCCGGCGAGTTGTTGGCGGCGATGAAAAGCAAATGGCGCTACAACATCCGCCTGGCTGAGCGCCGCGGCATCGGCGTGCGGCGAGGCGGCGTAGACGATCTCGCCGCCTTCTACCGGCTGTATGCGGAGACAGGCGAACGTGACGGCTTCCTGACGCGACCGTTCGCCTATTACCGCGCGGCGTGGGAGACCTTTTTGCGCGCCGAAGATGATGCAGCCAACCCCGCCGGGGGCGCGCTGCTCCTAGCGGAGCATTCCGAGGAAACCGAGCCGGTGGCGGGACTGTTCGTCTTTCGCTATGGCCGGCGCGTTTGGTACTTCTACGGCGCCAGCGGCGAACGCCGCCGGCGCGACATGCCCAACTATCTGTTGCAATGGGAGGCCATGCGCTGGGCGCAAGAACGGGGCTGCACCGTCTACGACTGGTGGGGCGCGCCGACGGAGGTTGACGATCCCGTCGATTCGATGCAGGGGGTGTGGCAGTTCAAGCAAGGCTTTGGGGCCGAATTCCAGCCGCACATCGGCGCATGGGACTACGTTGTCAATCCGCCGCTGTATACGCTCTACGCCGAGGCGATGCCGCGCGCGCTGGGGTTGATGCGCCGGCTTCGGGGTATTCCTCAACCGGCAAAGGCTGCCGGCTAGCTGCGCCTTGCCAACTCCTCGAACGCTTGGGCTACGAAGAGCCTGTGTCCCGCCGCCATCGTCTCCACGGTGATGTCCGCCCTTCCTAAATCCGGCCAGGTCGCGGCCCACTCAACAAGCCTGCCGGCCGGTCGCAGTGCGGCGATAAGGTCCCAATAAGGCAGTTCGTGCAGAGCTTCGCCCGTCAGCGCTTGATAGCGTCGGGTGAAATCGTGCATGGCTTCGACGCCGCAGGACCACAGCAGGTCTAGCCGGGTGATGGCGAGGTCGCCAAGCGGGTGACCGACCCCCGCGTCTTCCCAGTCGACGACGCCGGCGATCCGTCCGTCGCGCCACAGGATGTTGCCCGGCCAGAAATCGCCATGCAGCAAGACCGGTTCCGCGGGCTGCGGCATGGGCCAGGCGGCTTCTAGGGCGGCGCGTATCCGTCCCTCGTCGAGCGATTCGTCGAGATGGGCGGGACGGATAGCCAAACTGCGGGCTAGGCGAACGGCCTGTTGGGGCAGGTGCGCTAAGTTTGGACTGGCGCCGTGCAGCCGGTGGATGGCGGCGAGTTGTTCGGCCATCTGTGCGACGAAGCCGGCCGGATCGGCGGGCGCGTAGTCCGGTTCTCCTTCGACGTACTCAATCAGCATGACCGGCTCGGCAAAAAGATCGCCGGCGCTGTCAAGCAGGAGAGGGGCCGGCGCGGCGATGCCGGCTCCGTGTACGGCCTGGAGCGTGCGGAATTCGCTCTGGGCTGAGCCGTCGCCGGGCCGGCGGGCGATGAGCTTTTTCGTCCGGCCATCGGGCAAGAGCGCTTCCAGCGCGGTCATGTAGGCGGAGATGCCGCCTGCCGGCTTCCAGGCGCGCAACAACTTGCACCGGGGATACAGCTTTTGCGCCAGCCGCTCGATGGCATAGTGATCGTTGGCGCCGTTCATTGCGGCCTGCTGTCAGGATTTTCGGGGAGATCGGGTTTCTCCGGCCGGTCATTCGGTTGAAGATGGGCCGATTGGGCGGCGGGGATTCTGCGCAGCGTTTCGCTCAGTGCGTTGATGCGCACCGGTTTTGCCAAGAAATCATTCATGCCCGCCTCGATGCACCGCTCCTGTTCCTGCATGATGGCGCTGGCCGTCAGAGCAATGATCCAGGGCTGTTGATCCGCCGGCAGGTCTTTGCGGATGCGCCGCGTGGTTTCAAGCCCGTCCATGCCCGGCATGAAGATATCCATCAGTACGGCGTCGTAACGGTGCATCTCTAGTGCGGAAAGAACTTCGTAGCCGTTGCCGGCGATGTCGGCTTCACAGCCAAGTCGCCGCAGTATGGCTTGGGTCACGCGCCGCCCGACGAGGTTGTCATCCGCCAGCAGGACTCTGAGCATGAGCGGCTCGGCCAGCGGCGTGACAGGCTCGCTTCCCGGCGCCGGCTGAACAGGGGGCTTGGCGGCGGCGAAGAGATCGGCGAGCGAATTGCGCAATTGGGCGCGCTTGACGGGCTTGTTCAGACAGGCGGCTAGGCCCAGTTCGGCGGCGCGTCCGCGAAGGGCGCCGTCAGTAAGCGTCAGCAGCATGATGAGACGCGGGCGAGGATGGGCGCGTTCGGCGCTGATGCGACGGACGAGGCTTTCCCCGTCCATACCGGGCATGTGGAGGTCGATCAGGATCACGTCGAAGCCGGCGGCGCTTTCGATCTGCTCAAGCGCGCTCCAGCTTGAATCGGTTGCAGTGACGTACATGTTCAGATCGCAGAGCATGCGCCGGATCATGGCGCGGGTCGATGCGTGGTCGTCGACGACGAGCGCGGAACGGCCGGCCAGGTTTGAGGGGATCGGTTCGCTGTCGAACGGCGCAGGCGGGGCGGCAATGGTGAAGTGGAAAGTCGTGCCGTCGCCGGGCCGGCTCTCCACCCAGATGGCTCCGCCCATAATCTCGCAGAGGCGTTTGCTGATCACTAGGCCGAGACCGCTTCCGCCGTAGCGCCGGGCGGTGGAGGCGTCCGCCTGACTGAAAGAGCGGAAGAGCCTGTCAAGGCGTTCAGGAGGAATGCCGATGCCCGTGTCGCAGACCTGAACGTGGATCATCGGCTGTTCGTCCTCAAGCTCGCCGGCGACGCGGACGGATATCTCGCCGCGCTCCGTGAACTTGACCGCGTTGCCCACAAGGTTGGTGAGCACCTGGCGGAAGCGCGTCATGTCGCCCGCGATGCGCCTAGGCGCGGCGTCGTCTAGGAGATAGGTGAGTTCGATGTTTTTCTGTGCTGCGTCGCCGGCGAAGATATCAAACGTGCTTTCGATGCAGGTCTCTATGCTGAAGGGGAGATGCTCTAATTCAACCTGACCGGCCTCGATTTTGGAGAAGTCGAGGACGTTGTTGACGACGGCAAGCATCGAGTCTCCCGCAGCGCGGATCGTATCGACGAAGCTTCGCTGTTCGTCCGTCAGGCCTGCGCCCAGCAGCATGTTGGTCACGCCGATCACGGCGTGCATGGGCGTGCGTATCTCGTGGCTGATGATGGCGAGAAACTCGCTTTTTTGGCGGATGGCCTCTTCCGCCTCTTCTCTGGCGGCTTTTTCCTCCAGCGTTTTGCGGCGGCGTTCGGTAACGTCCTGCAGAATGACTACGCAGCCCCCCGGTGCGCTGTCGATGCCGAGGGGGGACAGCGACACTTCAAACCAGCGCGCCTGTCCGCCGATTAATAGCTGAAGTTCGCACGAATCCGAATTGTTCGCCTGGATCCAAACCGTGTCAGGGGCGAGGGGCAGAAGCGTGTCGAGTTGTTTGCCCCGCGCACCTTCGATGGGCGCGCCCAAGAGTTGGGCTGCGGCTTGGTTGGCGTCGAGGAGTGCGCCGTCTTGGTCTACGATGAAAACGCCGTCGCCGATGTGGTCGAAAGCTGCACTGCGGATAGCATCGCGAGTCCGGTTACGGGACATGTGGATGTCGACAAATACGTCGCGCCGCCATTGCGCAAGTTTAAAGCCAAGCGCTGCAGCCTTCGCTGACAGTCTCGTGATTAGTGGGGGAAGCCAATCCATGTTCTCGACCCGCGGAAGGGAAAAAGTATATCCGTGTAATTATCAAGGGCGACGGCAGAAATTGATAGAAGCGCTAGGCGTATCTTTCCGGATTTTTGACCTAGACCGTCGTCGCCAACATTTTGGCAACGCAGCGGCAACGAAAACGAAGGATAGTGTCGCGGCGCGAATCTGTCTCTCGTTGAGTGTCTCGCGAGAGAAGCGGCCGTTCTCCACATGCGCTGGTACAGGCTATAAATCATCTTGCCACAGAACGCGCCAAATCCAAACAAGTGAAAAAATCCTGCGCCGCTAGCGGTTTGACAAAGGGCGAGAGGGCAACGTTTAATTGGGGGGATACCGCCCAAAATCAGAACGGATCGGTGCGTGAGCGTTTACGTTGACCTCGTTCGTAACAACCTCGAATACCGGCGACTCTGGTTAGCCAGAGTTATCAGCAACTTCGGCGATTGGTTCAATCTGCTTGCCTCCGCCGCCCTGATCACTTCGCTGACCGGCGCAGGCGTCGCGGTCAGCTATCTGTTTCTGGCCCGGTTTCTGCCTATTTTTGTGATGAGCCCATTTGCAGGCGTGCTTGCCGACCGCTATGAGCGACGCCTGATCATGGTCGTGACCGATGTGTTGCGCGCCGTCACGGTGCTCTGCTTCTTGCTGATCCGCACGGCAGACCAGTTGTGGCTGCTCTATTTCCTCACAGCCGTCCAATTTGTGCTTAGTTCGCTGTATACGCCGGCGCACTCGGCTTTGTTGCCCAGCATTGTGGCGCCGCGCGACCTGGTGACGGCCAATGCGCTGGATAGCTTCACCTGGAGCACAATGCTGGCGATCGGGTCGCTCTTCGGCGGGCTGGCGGCGGCCGCTTTCGGCGTGGCAGCAGCCTTCGTGATCGACGCCCTGACGTTTCTGCTGTCGGCCTGGTT
The DNA here is from genome assembly GCA_964649875.1 of uncultured Caldilineaceae bacterium. Classification (GTDB taxonomy): domain Bacteria; phylum Chloroflexota; class Anaerolineae; order Caldilineales; family Caldilineaceae; genus JASGTU01. The sequence goes on along the minus strand of CAZYSJ010000057.1, from coordinate 10,534 downwards.
TGTGCTGCGCATCGGCTCTGTTCCCAGCGGCAGCGATTATGTGCGTCGCGCCGGCTTCTTCGATTTCGTCGACGGGCTGGCCTATCTGCGCTCGCGGCGCTTCATCCTGGTTCTCAGCCTTGTCAAGGCTGCCGGCGCGCTGGTTTGGGGCGCGGTCAACGTGCTGGAGATCCCGTTGGCGGAGCAGGTCTTCCCTTTCCGGGGCAGCGGGTCTGTCACCCTGGGCATCCTATATGCCGCCACGGGCATCGGTACGGGCGTGGGGCCGCTGGTGACGCGGTATCTGTTGGGGGACGGGCGACAGGCGGCGTTGCACGCCATCACATGGAGTTTCGTCTTCCTGACCGCAGGCGTGCTGCTTTTGGGGATCGCTCCGACACTTCTGTGGGTGGTGATTGCAACGTTGATGCGCTCGGTCGGCACGGGCACGCTCTGGGTCTTTTCCAGCACGACGTTGCAGGCTACCGTCGAGAACCGTTATCGGGGACGGGTGTTTGCCTTTGAGTTCGCCGCGCTGACCCTCTTGCAGTCCGTGTCCACGCTGTGGGCGGGGGTCGCCGTCGATCGTTTGCAATTGTCTGTGCAGTCCGTATTTGTGCTGACAAGCGTTGTCAGCCTGGCGGTGACAGTGGCTTGGCTCGCATTTCATCTGCGCGCGTCGCGTCGCTCGGTCCCCGCCGTCTAGCCGGAAACGGCCATTTACGCATCTCTGCAAATCAGTCGCGATAGAAGACATGGATAGAAGGTATGGAGGAAGGTCGCATGTTTGGGCAATGGAAGGTGCAACATTTTGACCCGGGGCAGGGAGAGGCTGCAGGCGCTCACCTTGGAGAGTTTGACCACAGCGCCTGGATCGATGTGGACGCGCCCGGCGACGTGCATCAGGCTCTGGTCGCAGCGGGCGTCATTGAAAACCCGTTCTACGATCGCAACGAAGCGGGCTGCGCCTGGATGGAGGACAAGGAGTGGTGGATTCGCACTCGCTTTACCGGCCCGCAAGATGCGCCGGCCCAAGACGAGCGGCGGCAGTTGGTCTTTCATGGGCTGGATACCTACGCCACGGTCTGGCTGAATGGGGAAGAATTGGGGCGACATCGCAACATGTTCCGGCCGGCTGTGTTCGATGTCACGGCCGCGTTGCGGTCGGGCGAGGAGAACGTGTTGGCGCTGCGCTTCGACCGTCCGCTGGACCAGATTGCAGAGTTCGACATCAGCCATTGGTGGCAGGGAACGGTCCCGCGCGTCGCCATGCGCAAGGCGCAGTTCGGCTACGGCTGGGACTGGGGCCCGCGTCTGCCTACGATCGGCATCTGGCGCGATGTGGAGATCCGCCATAACAGCCGGGCGGCGCTGGTCGGCGTGCATTTCTACACCGTGGAGATCGACGCGGATGGCGCGCAGGCGGTGATAGCGGTGCGCGTGGAGGCTGAATCCATTGTACGCGCGGCGGCGCTAAGCGCACGCGTGCGCCTGGCGGACGGGGAGGCGACGGCAGTTGAAGGCGAACTGGCGCTGCGCGACCACGGCGCCTATAGCGATGGGGTTCTTTACCTGACGGTGAAGGAGCCGAAGCTGTGGTGGACGCACGACCTGGGCGAACCGCATCTGTATGCGCTGCACGTCGACCTGCTTGCCGATGGCGAGATCGTAGACCGGCAGACGCTTGAGGCGGGCATTCGCACTATCGAACTGGATCAGTCGCCCGATCCTGACGAACCCGGCACGCGCTTCTTCCGCTTTGTGCTCAACGGCGTGCCGATCTTCGCTAAGGGGGCGGATTGGATCCCGGCGCACTCGTTTGTCGGCGGCCTCAAGCCGGCGCGCTACGAGCAACTGCTGACGATGGCGCGCGACGCCAATATGAACATGCTGCGCATCTGGGGCGGCGGCATCTACGAGCACGACGCCTTTTATACAATCTGCGACCGCCTGGGCATTTTGGTATGGCAAGACTTCATGTTCGCCTGCGCCATGTACCCGGAAAGCCCGCAGTGGTTCGTGGACGAGGTGCGGGCCGAGGCCGAGTACCAAGTGCGCCGGCTGCGCAGCCATCCTTGCATGGCGCTGTGGTGCGGCAACAACGAGAACCAATGGCTGCATGAACGCGCCCGCTGGCAGGAAAAGGATCCGATCGCGCCGGGCGCGCTCTACTATGACCAAATTCTGCCGGAAGCGGTGGCGCGGCTGGACGGACGCATACCCTACTGGCCGGGAAGCCCCTACGGCGGCAATGACTATAACAGCGAGACGGACGGCGACAGCCATAACTGGAACGTGTGGCACGGCAATTCGCCGCGGCGATTCGGCGAGGAGCCGACCGTCGACCATTCGCCGCAGGGCGTGACCTACCGCCGCTACGCCGAGGATCAGAGCCGCTTCGTCAGCGAATTCGGCATGCACGCCGCGCCCGTGTTGGAGACGCTGCAGCGCAACATCCCCGCGGACCAGCTCTATCATCACAGCCCGTCGATGGACCATCACAACAAGGATAACCCCAAGAACAAGGGCGATAACTTGATGCTGGCGGTGACCGGTCTGCCCGAAACGCTGGCCGAATACATCGACTTCAGCATGGCGGCGCAGGCGGAGGGGCTCAAGTTCGGCATCGAGCACTACCGGCGGCGCAAGCCGCATTGTTCGGGCGCGCTCTTCTGGCAGCTCAACGACTGCTGGCCCGTGTTGAGTTGGAGCGTGATCGACTACTACGGTTTCGGCAAGGCGGGTTACTACTATGCGCGGCGCGTCTTTACGCCGGTGCTGGCGTCGTTCAAGGAACTGCCGGACGGCGAGCTGGCGCTGTGGGTGACGAACGACACGCTGGCCGCGGTGCATGACCGGCTGGACTTGCGCCTGTTGACGTTCGACGGCCAACCGCTCTGGCACGCACAGATCGACGCCGCCATCCCGGCCAACAGCAGCCTCGAAGTGTGGCGCGGTCGCGTGGATGGCGGGCCGGACCGCTTCCTGTCCGTTCATGGCGAGTCGATCCTGCGCAACCGTCATTTCTTTGCAGATATCAAGGACTTGGCGTTGCCGGAGGCGTCTGTCTCGGTGAAGTTCAAGCAGGTCGATGCGCATCGGTTGGAAGCGCGGCTGCTTTCCGAGCGGTTCGCGTATTTTGTGCATCTGTCCACCGGCCTGGAGACGACGGCTTTCAGCGACAACTACTTCGACCTGGAGCCGGGCGTGGCGCACACAGTCACGATCAGCGATGCGCATACGGAGTTGCATCCGGAACAGATCGCGGTGCGGCAGTATTTGCGATAGCGAGGGCGACAGATGGATTTTCGCAGGCGCAATATGGCGTTGCTGTTGTGTAGGAGGGGGCCGGGTATTGCCTCCGCCCGGCGGAAAGGGGTTCGTGATGGTCGATCAACAGCGCGTTTCGGTCTCGACTTGGAGCCTACACAGGACACTGGGCCGGCCTGTTCCCTATGGGCCGGATGACGAAGCGGCAAGCGGCGGCTCTGCTCATCCTCCCGGAGCGGCGTCGCTGCTCGAACTGCCGCGTATGGTCGCCGATTTTGGCATTCACAAGATGGAGATCTGCCATTTTCACATCGCCGAGCGTACGCCGGAGTATAGTGCACGCTTGCGGCGTGCGCTGGATGAAGCGGAGGTTGAACTGTGGTCGCTGCTGATCGACGGCGGCGACGTGACCGATCCGGTCAACGGTGAACGCGACGAGCGCTGGATCGCCGGCTGGATCGACACGGCATGTGCGCTGGGAGCGCGTCATGCGCGCGTGATCGCGGGCAAATCCGCGCCGGAGCCGCGCGCCTTGGAGGCAAGTAGGCGGGCTATGTCGTATCTGTGCCGTTATGCCCGTGCGCGCGACGTGCGATTGGTGACCGAAAATTGGCATGCGCTTCTCTCCACACCTGACGCCGTGCTCGCCTTGATGGAGAGCCAAGGGGGAGAACTGGGTCTATGCTTGGACTTCGGCAACTGGGCCGGCGATAATAAGTATCGCGACTTGGCCGCCATCGCGCCGCTGGCCGAGTCGTGCCACGCTAAGTGCCATTTCGATGGGGCAGGGCAGCCTGACCGCAATGACTACATGCGCTGCCTGGACATTCTGGAGGGTGCGGGGTTCGACGGCCCCTATGCCCTGATCTACGACGGGCCGAATGCAGACGAGTGGGCGGGGCTTGCCGTCGAACGCGAGATGGTCGTCGGCCATCCGTCTCGCTAGACAAACCTACAAAAGACGCTATTCGGGAAGGAAAAGAACATGGATCGGTTGACCGGCATTGTGCCGCCGCTGGTAACGCCCTTTGACAGCAATGAGGAACTTGATGAGGGGGCGGTGCGCGCCGAGGTGCAGTATATGATCGAGGAGGTGCACGTTCACGGTTTGGTCGTCGGCGGCAGCACCGGGGAAGGTCATACGCTCGACACGGACGAGTTGCAGCGTCTGGTGCGCACCGCAATCGACGCGGCCGCGGGGCGCGTGCCCGTCATCGCCGGCATCATCGTGGACAGCACGCGGCAGGCTGTAGAACGCGCCCGTGCGCTGGACGATCCGGCCGTGGCCGCCCTCCAGGTGACGCCGGTCCACTATCTGTTTCGCCCCACGGACGACGCCATGCTCGAGCACTTCGGGCGCATTGCGCAGGCGTCGTCGCGGCCGGTGATGATCTACAACGTAGTGCCCTGGTCCTATTGCTCGCCCGCGCTGCTGACGCGCATCATCACGGAAGTGGACAACGTCGTGGGCGTGAAGCAGAGCGCCGGCGATATGAAGCTGCTGGCGGACCTGCTGCTCCTGCTCGAAGGCCGCGGGTTGGTCTTCTCGGCGGTGGATGCGCTGCTTTACCCGTCGTTTGCGCTGGGCGCGGACGGGGCCATCGCCGCCATCCTTACGGCCGCGCCGCAGTTGTGCATGGACTTGTGGCATGCGGTGCAGGCCAACGACCACGCGACGGCGCGGCGCGTGCACGAGAAACTGCTGCGCATCTGGAATGCGCTGCTGGGCGACAACCTGCCCGCCAACGTGAAGACCGCCATGCGTCTGCAAGGCCGCGCCGGCGGCGTCAGCCGTGCGCCGATGCCCGTCAGTTCGCCTCAGCAGGAGGCGGCGATCCGCGCTGCGCTGGAAGAGGTTGCGGCGATGAGCTAGCCTGTTTCGGGCGTTTGCAGCCTATCGCAAGCAACACAAAGGGGCGTTCGCACGGTCAGATGCGAACGCCCCTTTGTGTCGGCACAAGCCGGGCTTGGCGCCGGTCTAGCCTTGTTCGGACTGGTCTTCGCGCGTGCGGTTGTTGCGGTCGATCAGCCGCTCAATTTGGGCGACGAAGTCCTCGGTGATCTGCTTCAGATCCTCTTGGATCGTTTCCAGGTTGGTGGCATAGACGAGGCGCGCCCAATAGCTGTTGTAGATGACGCCGAGCCAGGTGATGAAGTTCAGGTTCTCTTCGAGCGAGCGCAAGGGCCGGGTTAGGAAGTAGGTGATGAACGAGGCTGCGGTCAGGCCGCCGAAGACCAGGGCGAAGATGGCTTCGCGCGTCCAGATGCTCAGGGCGACGGCGACGACGAAAGAGGCCAGGCCTACGCCGAACAACATGCGATACATGCGCACGGTGGCGTTGTAGGGGTCCATGAACGCCTTGAGCACGCGGTCGAACATTTCCTGGTTGTTGCGGAAGCCCTGCACCATATGGTCGCGCCAGGCGGCGTAGAGTTCAGGGTCGGCCGTCTCCAATGTAGGCGGCGCAGGCGGGTAGGGCAGTCGCGGCTGGGCGGTGGCGTCGTCTTTGGCGGCGGAGGCGCGCGCCTGTGTGATCAGGCGGCTGTAGGTGCGCGCCGCATCGGTGATCAGGTTGCTGTAGTGCTGCGCCTGTCCTGCGCCGTTGTAGGCTGCAGCGAAGCGGTAGAAGTCGCCGTTGCGCAGCGACCAGATCTGGATCGGTTCGGCGCGGATGAAGTCGAAAAAGCCGATGATCTGAGCATTGGCGCTGTCGCGGAAGGCGGTGAACATCTCCTCGACCGATTCGTACCCGGCGTAGCGGTGATTGAAGCCCATGATCTGCGGCAGGCCCATGCTGATCGACAGCTTGGCGGCATGGGGATCGAAGCGGGTGCGCGCCAGGTTAAAGGCGTTCCATTCCGCTTGGTGATTGCCGTGCAGCGTTCGCCACTCTTCTTTGGGATCGGGCCGCCACAGGTGGTCTTCCCAGGGGCGGTCAAGGTTGAACTGGAAATACTGCGAGAAGCGTTCCGGGTCCAGTTTACCGTACTTGTCGAAGAATATGTGATTCTCGAAGCGGATCAACATGCGTCCGTCGCCGGCAAAGGCTGTGCCGCCCGATTCAACGGCCATCACGCCCACGGCAACCGCCGGGTCAAGTCCTAATATGTCGGCGAGCTTAAGGATGAGCGCACCGAACTGGTTCCAAGTGTTGGCGACGACGATTTCCGTCCAGGTCGCCTGCGCTGAATTGAGCGTAATCTGCCGCTCTTTGGGCGGAGCCAGGGGCGCGTCGATTAGCTCGGCGCGTGTGCGCAAGAAGCCGCCTTCCGGCGGTTGGAACTCGTCTTCGTCCGCTTGGCGGCGGATGAAACTGCGGTGTACGTAGCCGGTCTTGCCTACGGCTTCGACGTACAGCCAGTCGTCCAGTTCGGCCAAGACCCGAACGAGCGCGCCGTCGGGCAGGATTTGGATGACGGCGTGTTGCGTGCTAGGCCCCGTGCGCAGATTGAGGCCAAGGGCGGCGGATACCGTTCCCGTCCAGCGATCTTGCTTAGGAAGCAGCTTGCCCGGTTCGATCACGGTTTGGGGCGAGGAACGTCCCGGAAGCCTTACGGCGAACGACGCCTCGGGCGCGGCGCGCAAAGCCTGGCGGAAGTCCTCGATGATGCCGGGCCGGTTCGAGATGGACCATTCCGGCTGGTCGCCGACGAGAGGCCAGCGGTAGAGGATCAACGCCTGGATCGGTTGGCGATCCGGGTCGCCGTTCCAGGCGGCGATCTCGCGGTAGGCGGCCTGCACCCAGCCGACGTTGGCCCCCGGATTCCAGCCCTTGTGCCGCGTGGTCGGATCCGTTTCGGTGATGAAAACGGGCAGATGGCGGAAGCGGTCCGGGATGGCGTTCATGTAGTCGCGATAGGTGCGGAACTCGTTGCGCAGATGCGTATAGCCGGGCTGGGTATGGAAGAAATCGCCCGTGATCTGCTGCGGGTTCAAGTCGTGGGTATAGGTGTGGATGGCAAAGCCGTCCACCTCGCCGTCGCGCAACTGCTGGAGCACGTCGACAAAGTAGCGAATCCAGTCGCCCTTCTCGTTGCCGGGGTAGGCGGTGGTGGCGTTCCACGGGGCGGAGCCGGCGACCAGCACCAGGTCTTGGCCGTGGCCGGGCAGGCGGCGGATGGCGGCGCGCACCTGGGCGTAGGCGGCGGCGTATTGGGCGGGATAGATGGGGCGTCCGTTCGGTCGCTCGACCTCGTGGTTGGGCTCGTTGCCGACGATCCAAATGTGACAGCCTTGTGAACGCGCAGCGTAGCGTGCCGCCGCCGCCGCGAACTGCGGGTATTTATCGGGCGCGGGCAGCGTGCCCGAACTGCCGTAGCCGTGGTTCAGGCGCGTGATGACGCCGAAGCCTTGCTCGGCGAGGTTGCGAAAGTCGGCGGGCTCTTGTGTGCCGTCAAGGCCGATGGCGGCCAGGTGCAGCACCCAGCCGATGCGCCCGGCCTCGCGCATGAGGTGTTCGCCGCCGGGTTCGTGCAGCCCATAGATATAGGGCGGGAAGGCGACGACGGCCTGCGTTTCCGGCGGGGAGCCAGGCGTAGGCGACTGCTCGACCGGCGCCTTTTTCTGTTGGGCTTTACGCGTCTCGCTCAAGGCGATCTCTCCCTTTTTTGACTGTCGCGGCGGGCGCCTTTCCTGTTTGCGAAAGGCGAACTGCCGGTGATTCGCTGGTCATCGCGCCCTCTGCCGCCATTTCCGGAGCTTTCGGGGCAAGCCGGCAGCGGAGCGGCAGGGCGATTTGAGGCTGCGGCAGGCGGCAGCCTCTTATTTATGTAGACGTAGAGCGGCGCAACAGGATACTGTGAGTTTCAATTGTGGCGGGGAAATGGCCGCAGAAACGGGTCGGAAAGTGTCGATAATGCGTGATTTTTTCTGAGTTGCACGCATGTAAATATGGGCATTGGCCGGTAGGGCAACGACGCCTGCATCAATCGCGCTCGCCTACGGAAAACGGCGGCGCGCTTGTTCCAGTTCGATGGCTTTGGCCGAGAAGCGATAGAGCTTGGCGGGCCGGTGGTCACCCTCGCGCAGGTTGGGCGTCTCTTCGAGGACGCCGGCGGCGAGCATTTTGCGGCGGAAGTTGCGCTTGTCGAGCGGTTCGTTGAGGACCGTTTCGTAGGCCTTTTGCAATTCGGAAAGCGTGAACTCGTCGGGCAGCAAGAGGAAGCCGAGCGCCGTCCATTCGAGTTTCCAACGCAAGCGTTGCACTGCATAGTGCAAGATTCGGCCGTGGTCAAATCCCAGTTCGGGCGGAGAGTAGACGTCCCACCAAGTCGCGTCGGCTGCGTCGGAGGCGCTGTGCAGTTGCAGCCGGTCAACCTGGTCCTTGCCGAGGAGGGCGAAGTAGGCGACGCTCACCACGCGCGTGCGCGGATCTCGATGAGGTGCGCCGAAGGTGTAGAGCTGCTCCAGGTAGACCTCGTCGACGTTGGTTTCTTCGTATAGCTCGCGCTGGGCTGCGGCGTCTAGGTCCTCGTCGATCTCGACAAAGCCGCCGGGCAGCGCCCATTTGCCGGCGAAAGGATCGTGCTTGCGACGGATCAGCAAGACCTGGAGTGCGTCACGTCGAAAGGTGAAGAGGACGATGTCAACCGTGACGGCGGGACGCGGGTGTTCGTAACAAAATTTGCCAGGGCTGCGGGCTTGGCCGGCGACTTGCGGCATCAATGCGGCCTTCTTTATGTGGCGCTTAACGTCATCAGGACACTATGCACATCGTATGTGCGGAGGGACATTTTGTCAAAATACGAATTCGCCTAATTTCGGTCGCAACAAGACTTGACAAGACGGGAAAAGTAGGTCATACTACATTTGAATATTTCCAAGGGTGCTGAATATATATTCAAAATTGTGCCGCCAGCGTCATTGGGTGCGCCGTTATCAAGTCAATTTCCCCAAGCGAATAGCCAATGAATACTCCTACCATCCGCGCACTGCAGCAGAAGTCGGTCCAGTACCGCCGCACGCTGTTATCCATGATTAAGCAGGCCAATACAGGCCACACCGCCGGCAGTCTTTCGTCGGTGGACATACTCAACGTGCTGTACAACCGCGTAATGGACGTGACGCCTGAGAATTTTGACAGCGTGGCGCGCGATCACTACATCCAAAGCAAGGGGCACTCGGTTGAGGCGCTCTATACGGTGCTGGCGGATGCCGGCTTCTATCCTGCCGCCGAACTGGATACCTTCAGCCGCGGCGGTTCGCATTGGGTAGGCCATCCGACGCGCAAGGTGCGCGGGGTAGAGCACAATACCGGGGCCTTGGGCCACGGGTTGAGCGTGGCGGTGGGGTTGGCGCTGGGCATGAAGAAGGACGGGCTGCCGCACCGGGTTTTCACGCTGTTGGGCGACGGCGAACTGGCCGAAGGTTCTAATTGGGAGGCTTCGATGACGGCCGCCCACTACAAGCTGGATAACCTGACGGTGATTGTCGACCGCAACGACCTGCAGATCACGGGGCTCACGGAGGAGGTCATGGCGCTGGAGCCGTTGGCCGACAAGTTCCGCGCTTTCGGCTATGCGGTCAGGGAAGTGAACGGCAACGACATTCCCGAGTTGGTGGAGGCGCTGGAGGGCGTGCCGTTTGCGGCGGGTAAGCCTAGCCTGCTGCTGGCCCACACGGTCAAGGGGCGCGGCATCAGCTTTATCGAAAACGTGGCCGCATGGCATCACCATGTACCTTCTGACGAGGAATTTCGCCTCGCCCTTTCCGAACTTGACCAGGCGGAAGCCGCACTCAATGGAGCGCATCGATGAAATTGGGCAGAGCAAACCTGGATGAATTCGGCGCGACTGTTCTGGCTTTGGCGGAAAAAGATCGCGATGTCCTCGTCGTCACCAGCGACTCGCGCGGTTCGGGGAAGTTGACGCCCTTCGGCAAGGCGCTGCCCGATCAGATCGTGGAGGTGGGGATTGCCGAGCAGAACCTAGTCGGCATCTCCGCCGGGTTGACCGCGGCGGGCAAAAAGGTGTTTGCCGTATCGCCCGCCTGTTTTCTGACGGCGCGTTCTCTGGAGCAGATCAAGAACGACGTCTGTTACTCGAACTGGCCGGTCAAGCTGATCGGCATCAGCGCCGGGGTGAGTTACGGGGCGCTCGGCTCGACGCACCATTCGCTGCACGATTTTGCAGCGCTGCGCGCCATTCACAACGTCACGGTCGTGGCGCCGGCGGACAATTTTGAGACGCGGGCGGCGCTGGCGGCTGCGCTCGACTATCCTGCGCCGGTCTATATCCGCCTGGGCAAGCGCCCAATGTACGACCTGCACGAGCCGGATGCGCATTT
>CAZYSJ010000056.1:2344-29218 GCA_964649875.1 uncultured Caldilineaceae bacterium | reverse complement strand
AATCGGCGTCGGGCAGACGAGACGAAACACTGCCTATAGTTTGCGACGCGCGAGAAACCTAGGCCGTCCCCGAATATCCCCAGAAAAATTTGGCTGTTTCACGACGCGACAGGTATCCTGAGACGTGATAATCGCGAACAAAGAAACATAGACTGGTCGGGAAACTGATGAGCAAAGTACGCATCGTCACGGATAGCAACGCATATCTGCCCCCGGAAGTAATCGAGAAATACCAGATCGAGACGATTGCGCATCGCATTAAGATCGGCTCGTCGCTGTTCGAGGAGGATCCCAGCTTTACGGCTGATGATTTGTTTGCAACACAGCAGAGCGCGGCGACGGCAGGTTCGACACGATTGCCGGAAGTGGACGCGGCGGACGTCAATACGATCTTGGAGTGCTATCGCCGGTTGGGACGCGAATCGGAACAGATCGTGTCGATCCACATGAGCAGCGAACTTAGCCCGATGTGGGGACAGGCCCGCCGCGCAGCCGAAATGCTGAAAGGTCGCTATTCGATTCGCGTGATCGACAGCCTCTCGACTTCCTATGGATTGGGCCTGCTCGTCGAGCAGGCTGCGGCCGCGGCGGAGGCCGGGGCGAACGTGAACGAGATTGCGCGCTTGACTAATAGCTCCGTGCCGCACCTGTATCTTGCGCTGTTTTCGGAGAGCCTGAATTACCTGGAGCGCAGCGCGGGTCTGGGTCCGTCGCAGAGTCTGCTTGGGGCGATGCTTGGCATCAAGGCCATGTTGATGATGGAAGACGGGCGGCTTTCACCGCTGGAGAAAGTGCAGACGCGCGAGGAAGTGGTGGAGAAGTTGGCGGAGTTTGTGACCGAGTTCGCCCAGGTGGAACGAGTTGGGGTGATGCAGCATGCGTATCAGCAGCAGCAAAGCGAACTGATCGAACGTCTCGCCGAGATCATGCCGGATGTGCAGGTCCGCACGTTAACCTATCCGCCCAGTTTGGCGGCCTATTGCGGGCCGAACATGATCGGGGTGATTGTGTACGAAGGTTGCTATTGACCCGTGACCCCTACGGCATTGCAGAGCTTACGACGCGTATTGGAACTGGAAGAGAAGCAGGGCTGGCGCAACCGCGCTGTTGTAGGCGGGTTGCAGGCGATGGCCGAACGATGGCAGGCGGACGCAACGAGCGAGGCGAGCGATCCCGAACGGATCGACCTGGCTGTGCGACTAATGGCGATCTACGATGCAGCCGAGCAGGAGGAGCGCCCGCCGATTACGAACGCGATTCTGCGTTGCTTAGAGGGCGATTTGGGGCCGGCGCAGACGATCTTGGGCGATTCTGTGCGCGCGCAAGACGAAACGCAAAGGGCCGATGCAGAGGAGGAGGTCAGGTCTGAGCCAGAGCCGGCTATCGTCGAGATCGACGTGCCGCCGCCAGAGCCTACCTTTGTGGCCGAGGCGCGCGCTCGTGGTCGTCAAGAGCGCTCGTCCGCCGATGCGGACAGCTTGCAAGCATCCCCGGAGGTTTTGCCGGGCGTTGGCAAGGCGACAGCAGAGCAGCTTGCCCGCCTCGGCGTTACAAGCGTCGAGGATCTGCTATGGCATCTGCCCGCACGCTATGAGGACTTCAGCACGCTGCGCACCATCGCCCAGCTAGTACCCGGCGAACAGGCGACGGTCATCGCCAATCTGTGGGAGATCCGTGAGCGCAAGATTAGCATGAAGCGCACGATGGTGCAGGGCATATTGGGAGACAGCACCGGTACGCTGCGCGCCTCGTGGTGGAACAGGTTTGTGGTAAGCCGCCTGAGGATAGGCGAGACGATGCGCTTTAGCGGCAAAGTCGGGCTCTTCATGGGACAGAAAACCCTGGAGAATCCTGAGTTTGAAGACCTGGACGAAGAGATGGTCGCTACCGGGCGCATCGCACCAGTCTACCGGCTGACGGAGGGCCTTACAAATAAGCGGCTGCGCGGGTTGACGCGGCTGGCGCTGGACGCCTATGCTCCGCTGGTGTCTGACCCTCTTCCGGAAACGGTTCTGGCCGATTATCAACTGCCCGATCTGGCCGAGGCGCTGCGACAGGCGCATTTCCCGGAAAGCCGGGAATCGCTGGATCGCGCGTTGCGCAGGTTAGCCTTCGAAGAATTTTTCTATGTGCAGTTGGGCGTGATGCAGCGTCGACGCGACCTGCGAGAGGCTGCGGCTGTCGCCATCGACAGCGACGCGGCATTGGTGGAGAGCTTCACGAACGCACTGCCCTTCGCGTTGACGGGCGCGCAGGAGCGAGTGTTGGGAGAAGTGCTAGGCGACATGCGGCGCACAGTCCCGATGACGCGGCTCGTTCAGGGCGACGTCGGCAGCGGCAAGACGGCGATAGCAGCGGCAGCCATGTACATAGTCGCGGCGAACGGCGCTCAGTCGGCCTTGCTGGCGCCGACGCAGATTCTGGCGGAGCAGCATTTCCGTAGCGCCGGCGGGCTGTTATCCGCGTTGACAAAGCCGGACGGTTCCTCAGTTGTCGTGGAATTGCTGACCGGCCGCGTCACCGGCCGTGAGCGTGAGCGCATTCTTGAGGGGCTGCGCAACGGTGCAATCGACGTGGTGGTCGGCACGACCGCGCTGATCCAGGAAACGGTGGAGTTCGCCAATCTCGGTTTTGTGGTGGTGGATGAGCAGCATCGCTTTGGCGTGGAGCAGCGCGGCGCGTTGCGCAGCAAGGGCGGACAGCCGCACTTGCTCGTTATGAGCGCAACGCCTATCCCGCGCAGTCTGGCGCTGACCGTGTATGGCGAGCTGGACGTCAGCGTGATTGATGAGATGCCGCCGGGCCGCCAGCCGGTGCGGACGAAACGATTCCGCCCGGCTGAGCGCGAGCGACTGTACAACTTCATGCGGCGGCAGGCGGCGGAAGGCCGGCAGGGTTATATCGTCTACCCGTTGGTGGAGGAAAGCGAGAAGCTCGACGCCGGCGCAGCCGTGGCGGAGTTCGAGCGCTTGCAGTCCGAGGTTTATCCTGACTTGCGGCTGGGATTGCTGCACGGCCGGATGAGCGGCCAGGAGAAGGACGAGGTGATGTCTCGCTTCGCGGCGGGCGAGTTCGAACTTCTGGTGAGCACGACGGTGATCGAGGTGGGGATCGACGTGCCCAACGCTACCGTGATGATTGTCGAAGACGCCGAGCGCTTTGGGTTGGCGCAACTCCACCAACTGCGCGGCCGCGTGGGGCGCGGTGAGCACGCCAGCTATTGCGCCTTGATCAGCAGCGCCGAAGGGGCCGACGCCGAGGCCCGCTTGCATGTGCTGGAAGAGACGAACAACGGCTTTGTGCTGGCAGAGAAGGACCTGGAACTGCGCGGCCCCGGCGATTTCCTGGGTAAACGCCAGAGCGGGTTGCCCGATTTTCGCGTGGCGCACCTGGGCGACGTGCAGACGCTGGTTGTGGCGCGTGAAGCGGCGCAGAAGCTCTTTGCCCAGGACCCGGAGCTATCCGATCATCCGGAATTGGCGGAGCAGGTGCAGCGCTTCTGGCGCGGCCACGGAGATGTCAGCTGAGTTGTCGCTGGAAAGAAAAGGCGGCGTCCGCTAAGATCCTCGCAGACGCCGCCGCTGTGCTGCCGTAGTCCTACTGCTGTTTTCTATCGCTGATCGAGCGGAACATAGTCCCGTTTGTCTGGGCCAAGGTAGACCTGGCGCGGGCGGGCAATGCGCTGTTCGGGGTCCATGAGCAACTCGCGCCACTGTGCGAGCCAGCCGGGCGCGCGTCCCAGGGCAAAGAGGACCGTGAACATATCGACCGGGAAGCCCATCGCCTGGTAGATGATGCCGCTGTAGAAATCCACGTTCGGGTAGAGCTTACGCTCCACGAAGTACTCGTCTTTTAGGGCGACTTCTTCGAGCGCCAGCGCGATATCGAGCAGCGGGTTCGAGCCTGTGACCTCGAAGACGTCGTCGGCGATCTTCTTGATGATGCGCGCCCGCGGGTCGTAGTTCTTGTAGACGCGGTGGCCGAAGCCCATAAGGCGGAATTCGCCCTTTTTGACGCGCTCGACATATGAAGGGACGTTCTTGGCGTCGCCGATTTCCTTGAGCATGTTTAGCACCGCTTCGTTGGCGCCGCCGTGCAGAGGCCCGAAGAGTGCGGCTGCCGCGCCGGACATGGCGCTGTACGGGTCGGCGAGCGAAGAGCCGATGTTGCGCATGACTGCGGTGGAGCAGTTCTGTTCGTGGTCCGCATGCAGAATGAACAGGACATCCAACGCTTTCGCCAAGACAGGATTGACCTCATAGTCCGACTGGTGCATGTAGTCCAGCATGTAGAGCAGGTTCGCCGCATAGGTCAGGGTGCTGTTAGGGTAGTTGTAGGGGCGGCCAATGCGGTGGCGGTAGGCGAAAGCGGCAACCGTGGGCAGCTTGCCGATGATGCGCAGGATTTGTTTATCTTGTACTGCCGGGTTTTTGCAGTCTTTGAGTTCGGAGTAGAACGTTGACATAATCGACAGGGCGCCGATGAGCATGCTCATCGGGTGAGCATTGTAGCGGAACGCTTCGAGCATGCGCGCCAGGTTTTCGTGGATAAACGTGTGGTGGTGTACATCGTATTCCCACTTGGCGCGACGTTCTTTGGTGGGCAATTCGCCGTAGATCAGCAGGTAGGCCACCTCGAGGAAATTGCTCTGTTCGGCGAGCTGCTCGATGGGATAACCGCGATAGCGAAGGATGCCCTTGTCCCCGTCGATATAGGTAATGGAGCTTTTGCACGACGCCGTGTTGCCGTAACCTGGATCATAGGTCATGAGCCCGAAGTCGTCAGGATTCACCTTGATCTGGCGCAAGGCGATGGCCGGGATGGTGTCGTGCTCGATGGGGATCTCATAGCTCTTGCCGGTGCGGTTGTCGACGATGGTCAGCGTATTGGCGCTCATGTGACATGCTCCTGGGGTAATGCGTTGCGATTGCCGATTGTGCAGCGTCCGTCCGCATCTACGGGCCAGTTTCTCCAATGCCGAAAACAAGGGGAAGCGCGCCCCGTGATGTGCCGCCTGCCATGTTGAGTGCGTAGCATTATGCACCGCATCGCCGAGAACGCAAAACGCGACACAAGACTTAGGCCTTTTCGGGCGAATCCGTTGACGGAGCGGTGGACTCCGGATCGGCTGTGTACCAATAGTCGGCATAGCGACCGGCCAACTGAATAGGCAGGCGCGCGTGCAGGTGGACGCCCTGGGCGAGGTGGTCCTCGTTTTCGACGAAACCGTGGGTATGGGCGAGGGCGACCAGATCGCCGCGCTCGTAGGGGATGAGCACGTCGACCGGGGCCATCTGGCGGTAGAGGACGGCGTCGATGCGCTCAAGGAGCTCGTTCAGGCCGGCGCCGGTTTTGGCGCTGATGGCGACGGCGTTGGGGTAGTCTTGCAGACCGGCGAGGAGGCGCGCTTCGACAGCGGGATCGTTCCGGTCGAGGCGGTCAATTTTGTTCAGTGCGGTGATGACGGGCTTGTCGCCTGCGTCCAGCTCTTCGAGCACTTCCTCGACCGCGGCGACCTGCTCGTCGACGTTGGGGTGGGACGCATCCACGACGTGCAGCAACAGGTCCGCCTGGGTGACTTCTTCGAGGGTGGCGCGGAAGGCGGCGACCAGCTCGGTGGGCAACTTCTGGATGAAGCCGACCGTGTCGGTGAGCAGGACGGCATGGCCGCTAGGCAGCTCGGTGCGACGCGTGGTTGGGTCGAGCGTGGCGAAAAGCTGATCCTCGGCGCGCACGCCGGCCTTGGTCAGCTTGTTGAGCAAGGTGCTTTTGCCGGCGTTGGTGTAGCCGACCAGGGCAAGGACGGGGATGGCCGACTCGCGGCGCTGGCGGCGATGCTGGCTGCGCTGCTTCTGGATGTCGGCCAGCTGCCGCTTGAGCAGGGCGATGCGCCGGCCGATCTCGCGGCGGTCGGCCTCTAGCTGCGTTTCGCCGGGGCCGCGGACGCCTACACCGCCGCCGGCGCCGCCGGCCCGTCCGCCTGCCTGACGCGCAAGGTGAGTCCAGGCGCGGGTCAAGCGCGGCAGGCGGTATTCGTATTGGGCCAATTCGACCTGCACCGCGCCCTCGCGCGTGCGGGCGTGGCGGGCGAAGATGTCCAGGATCAGCGCGGTGCGGTCCAGCACTTTGATGTCTTCGCCGAGCGCCTTTTCCAACTCGCGCTGTTGGCGCGGGGATAGCTCCTCATCGAAGATGACGAGGTTGGCGCCGAGTTCCAGAACGAGCATATGCAGTTCTTCGAGTTTGCCGCTGCCGATAAAGGTGGCCGGGTTGGGCGTTTCTACACGCTGCGTCACGCTGCCGAGGACGCTGACGCCTGCGGTCTTGGCGAGCATGGCAAGCTCGGCAAGCGAGTCGTCGAGCGAGAGCAGGCCGGGATGCGCGAGCCACTCTACGCCTACGAGCACGGCTCTTTCGACAGGCTGTCCGGTGGCAAGCAGGCCGCCATCATCGCGCGTAAGCGAGGACGCGTCGCGGGATGTCATTCGAGGCGAAGCGCTGCGGGAAGTCTCTGGATCGTACGAAGCGGGTTTGGTCATTCTCACCTTGTAGTTGGGTTAAATAAACGATTCAGCGCAATCGGTCAGGGTTTCATTCGGATGTTTGCTGTAAATTGGCGGACGCCACCCAGCCGGGAAGCGGATCGATGACGTGACGCCATTGCCCATCGACCGTAACGGCGACAACGGTGACGCCGGCATCCGCTCCTAGCGTACCGGTGATTGCTCCGGCTGTGTCCGGCGTTTCTCGGACGGGCGTCTGGGCGGCGAGCGCGATCATGTTTTCCACACCGATGCGCACAGGTACAGAGACGTCGCCCGGCGGCAGAAAGTTCAGGTAATGATTGCTGACCCAACCCTCTGCCGGCTGTGAAATCTGCGACCATTGAGCGTCGTGCGCAAAAGCTTCGACGGTGACGACGGCGCCGGCTTCGAGCATCGCCAACTGGTTGTCCGCCATAGACGGACCGCTGCGCACCAAGAGAGGGCCTTCACTAACCCAGGCTGTGCGCGGCAGCGGATAGGCGGTCTGTACAAGAGCGGCGGGATCGCGGCGTACGGCAATGAGCCAGCGTTGCGGGCTCGCCCACAGGCCGGCCGGCTGGGCTAGTGAGCCTGCGCCTTCGAATACGACCCAGATCAGACCCGCAGCCAACACGGCGGCAGCGACCCAAAGGTAGATCTGCGTACCGGGTTCGGCGCGACGTGTCCGATTTGACCATGCATCGACGCGCGGCCCTGGGGACGCCGTTGCTGTGCGGTGCAATGGCGGCCGGTCTTCCTCCGTCTTGGATTCTACATCAGAACGGGCGGATTGTCGCCCCGTTTGCCGGCGAGCAAGCCGTGAGCGAAAGCCGGCGGGAGCCCCGGCCAAGTTGAGCGCGTCTGCCCAGGTCTGCACAGCCCAGTCCGCGGCGTCCTCGGCCAGAGCCAGCTTGTCCTGAAGGCGACGGGACAGACGTTCCCAGACGGCGCTGCGCGGCATCCACGCCGGGGCGGCAAGCAATTCGGCGGGCACGTTTTGGCGCTGGGCGTTGACCAGAACGAAAATCTCGCGGCGGTATTGGCCGCACAGATCGTTGAGCAAGGCTTCGGTGCGTCGCGGGTCGGCGGCGAGTTCGACGCCATACCGTTCGATCAGTTCTTTCAGGACGCGCCTGGGCTGGTTCTTCATCATGCGCTGTGCGCGGCACGGGTCAAAAGCGGATTTCTCCTTCGCCGGGGCCGAACTGAATGCGCACGCCGGCGGCCAGGGTCATGCTGCGGCCCGGTTCTACCGTGCGGATTTCGCCGGCGGGAGCGACGGCGGTCCATACGTCCGGGCTAAGGTTTTTCAGTCCCCAGATACGGGGATCGCTCGGGTGGCGGCTGACTTCGGCGATAGGTTGGCTAAAGTCGTAGGCGCGGTTATGGTCGACGTGATGGGGAAATAGCTGCGTGTCGTGGTTAAGCATGACCACCGCGGGAGGCAGGCTGGCCGCGGCCGCATAGGCGATGCGGATGCGCAGCGGCGGTTGCAACGGCGACTTGCATGACCAACACGGCTGACCGCGTAAACTGCCGTCGGGTCCGGTGTGGAGAGCGGCTGCGTCGTAGAAGCATTCGGCGCCGCAGCGCGGGCAGTAAAAAATGGCGTCCCGCAGGCGGATCATGGCGGCGCGCCATTCGCTTTCGCGCACGCGGCCCTGTTGGCTGTCGCGGATGCCGACCGTGAAGGCGCGAATGAACAGATCGCGCAGAAATTGGGGGTATATGGGCCAGAAAGCGAGCGCGTTGTCGTGAAAGCCGGGCTGCGGGCGATTGGAGTCGTCGAGCGGGTCAAAGATGAAGATCGGGTCGCTGCCGTAGAGTTTGGTCATGGCCGGCAGATCGAAGCAGCGGATAGCGGTCTCGCGTTCGCCTTCCAGCGGGTGATGGTTCAGCAGCAGGTAGAAAAGCAATACGGCGAGCGAAAAGAGATCGGTCTGCGTGCTGGGCGCGGCCGCGCCCGTGACCAGTTCCGGGGCCATGAAGCGGGCAGTGCCGCCGATCGTGCCGGGCTGTCCGTCAATGTCTACATTGTCGTTATCGCAGATGCGCACCTCACCGGAGGCGGGGTCGAAGAAGACGTTGCCAAAGGAGATGTCGCGATAGCAGAAGCCGCGTGCGTGAAGCTGCAGATAGGAATGGGCGAGTTCAAAGGCGGCAGTGACCAGGGCGCGGAAGGACGGCTCGACGCGACGCGTCACCAGGTCGACCATGCCCTTGAAGCGCTTTTCGCGCAGGTCCATGATGTAGCCGAAGCCGGAGACGCCGGGGGCCGCGGCGAGTTCGCGCGGCCAAAGGAAGCGGTCGCTAGGCGCGCCGGTGCGCACGGCGCGTTCAAGACGCTCGCGCAGGCGGGCGTCTTGCTTCAGGTAGTGCGGAAAGAACCATTTGACCGCCACCGGCCGGCCGTCGACCGAGGCGCGGTAGACTTCGCCCTGGCCGCCGCCGCCCAGGAAGCTGTCGATTTTGGCGGTCAGGCCTGATGTTTCGCCGAAGACCGGTTGGTCGAACTTGAGCAGTTGATTCATGGCATGTCTCCGATGGGGATATTATAGCATGGGTGACGGCATAGGCGCGCAGGTCGAGAACGACGCAGCGCTGTGTTTTTCCCTGGACGCGATCAGCCTCTTGGCCAGCTTCTTGGCCAACTTCTTGGCCGATGTGTCTATGGGCGACGTCATCTATGATAGAATGCTGACAAGCAATATGTCGCGGTTCCTGATGTTTTCGATGCGGAAGAGGCGATGATATCGACTGAGCGATTTGAAGAACTCGTGGATGAAGCGCTGGCTTCGATCCCGGACGAGTTTTGGCAAGTGGTAGACAACCTGGCGGTAACTGTGGCGGAGTGGCCGAGCCGGGCGCAGCTTGCGAGTACGGATACGCGCATGGGGCATACGCTGCTGGGCTTATACGAGGGCGTGCCGTTGACGGAACGCAGCCAATACTATGGGTTGGTCCCGCCGGACAAGATTACGATCTTCCGCGGGCCGATCCTGCGCATGTGCGCACCGGATGATGAAGACGCCGTGCGGGCGCAAGTGCGGCGCACGGTTCTGCACGAGGTGGCGCACCATTTCGGCATCTCCGATGAGCGGCTGCGAGAGATAGGCGCGTATTAGCGCGCGGAGAAAGGATGGGAAGCGGGCATGAATGGCGTCCGAATTGTGACGGTTCTGCTGATGGCGGCTGTCTTGTTGGCGGGCTGCAGCTTGCCGGTCGAGGCGCCGATCCCGCTGCCAGGGCAGGATGCCGGCAGCGGGGAAGGGGATGGCATGCGGCTGCCGGCCGATCTGGGCGATCTGGCGGGGATGTGGCAGGACTTGGGGCTTCCCGATTTGAGCGATCTGGCCGATCTGCCGGGCGTCGATTCCCTGCCGATCGTGGAGTCTGTGCCGGGCGGCATTGTCCTGCGCGGTCCGGTCGAGCGCAAGGTGATAGCAGGCAACTACGTACCGGGGACCGACCTATACCTGACGCGCACCGGCTCGAATGGCGCCGAATTCGAGATTTTGGGCATGCGCAGCGAGCGTACGGTGGGCGACTCGCTTGACTTCGACGGCGCTTGGCCCGGTTTGGAGGGCGTGGAGTACAACGTTCGTCTGCGCATATACCACGTGGGAGAAGCCCAGGTGCGCGCCGCCGGCGTCCACCAACTCAAGATTACGGGCATTGCGCCGCAAAAGACGAATCTGGCGCTGGTTGGGCAGGGGGTGAAGTTTCCCTACACGGCGCGGGTGTCTGTGGGAGAGACGATCCCTGGAACTACACTTGGTTATGCGGGGGAAAACGAGTTCGGCGCTGAACTGACAGGTCTGGACGCGGACGAGTACCCATACCGGAAGGTCGGGGACAGCGTGCGTTGGATGGGCAATCTGCGACCGGACATTGCCGCCGAGTTTCATTTGCGCATACTCACGTACGACAGTCAACACGCCCAAATAGGCGGTACGGTGACGGTGGCGGCGCCCTCTGACAGAGGGGAGTGAGGTGCGGGAGGGCGACGTTTGGTTTTCCACTACGCATTCCATTACGAAAACGCGAACACGTAAACGAGAAACTTAAACTAAGACGGAACAGATTCTATGCAAATCGGCATTATTGGCTTGCCGAACAGCGGCAAGACAACTATTTTTAACGCGCTCACGCGCAGTGAGACATCGACTGCGGCCTTTTCCAGCGGGCAACTCGAAGTCCACACGGCTATTGTTGACGTGCCTGACCCGCGGGTGGACCGTCTGTCAGCGATGTTCAAGCCAAAGAAGACGACCTATGCCACGGTGACGTTCAACGACATTGCCGGGCTGGGAAAAGGCGCGGGCAAGAGCGGGCTTAGCGGCGCGCTGCTCAACGCCATCGCGGCCAACGATGCGCTGATGTTGGCGGCGAGAGCGTTCGAGGATGAGACTGTGCTGCATCCGGAAGACTCTGTCGATCCCGTGCGCGACCTCGCCATGATGGAGGAAGAACTGATCCTGAGCGATATGACCGTGATCGATAAGCGGCTGGAACGGCTGGCAGCCGGCAAGAACCGCGGCACGCCCGAAGAGCGCAAGCGCATGGCCGCAGAGGAGGAACTGCTCGCCAGGCTGATGCAGGCGTTGGAGGCGGAGAAGCCTCTGCGGGAGCTTGAACTGAGCGAGGCGGAGCAGAAGGCGCTGGGCGGGTTTGGGCTATTGTCGCTCAAACCGCTGCTGCGCGTGATCAACGGGGCCGACGACGATGATGGAGCCGCCTATGCAGATGCGCTGGATGAGCGGACGATGTTCTTGCGCGGCAAACTCGAGGCCGAGATCGCGCAGATGGCGCCGGAGGAATCTGTTGAATTCCTGGCCGATTTCGGCATCGAGGAGCCCGGATTGAACCGTGCAATTCGTTATTGTTACCGCATGATGGGGTTGGAGAGCTTCTTCACGGTGGGTGACGACGAGGTGCGGGCGTGGACGGTGCGTCGCGGCGCGCCGGCGCCGGTTGCGGCGGGCGTCATCCATACCGACCTGCAGAAGGGCTTCATTCGGGCGGAGACGGTATCCTATGACGATCTGATCGAAGCGGGCGGGCTGGTCGAGGCGCGTAAGCAAGGCAAGCTGCGCTTGGAAGGTAAAGAGTACGTCGTGCAGGACGGGGATATTTTGAACATTCGCTACAACCTGTAACGTTCGTGGAATCTCCGAATCACCGAAATAGAAAAGCGGCAGCCGCACCGAACCTGGCGGCTGCCGCTTGCTTTGTTAGGTTCGGCTAGCGGATGCCGTAGATATCCGCGTACTTGGTCTGCAGATACTCCTTGTAAGGCTCGAGGCGGATGGGGCCGCCGGTGAGCCGTTCCACCAATTCGAGCGTGGTGAACTTGCAGCCGTGGCGGTAGATGTTGGTCCGCAGCCAGTTGTGCAAGACGTCGAAACGCCCGGCTTCGATCTCCGCCGGTATTTCAGGGTGGGCTTGCAATGCTGCGGCGTAGAATTGCGCGCCGAGGACGTTGCCCAAGGCATAGCCCTGGAACATGCCGCCGATGTAGTCCGCGTACCAGTGAACATCTTGCATAACGCCGTTGCGGTAGTCCTTAGGTCGCACGTCGAGGAACTCGGCGTATTTGGCGTTCCAGGCTTCTGGGAGCTCCGCGATGCGCAGCTTGCCTTCGAGCAGGTCGCATTCCAACTCGAAGCGGATGATAACGTGGAGGCCGTAGGTGACCTCATCGGCGTCGACGCGGATGAGCGACGGCTGCACGCGGTTGATGGCGCGATAGAAATCCCTCAGGGAGAGATCGTCAAGCTGGCCGCCCATCTGCTGCTGGAAGTGGGGATAGAAGTGACGCCAGAAGGGCAAGCTGCGGCCGACAACGTTCTCCCACAAGCGAGATTGGCTTTCGTGTACGGCTGAAGACGCGCCATCGGCTAGAGGCGTGGCCTCGTAGCTGGGGTCGACGCCCTGCTCATACATGGCGTGGCCGGACTCGT
This sequence comes from uncultured Caldilineaceae bacterium, assembly GCA_964649875.1. Taxonomy (GTDB): domain Bacteria; phylum Chloroflexota; class Anaerolineae; order Caldilineales; family Caldilineaceae; genus JASGTU01. The sequence continues at coordinate 16,731 of CAZYSJ010000056.1, read as the reverse complement.
GCATGGTGCTGAAGATGCCGCTGATCGTGTCTGTGAACACGCGGGTCGTGATGCGGACGTCGCCGATCGAGAACTTGGTGGCAAATGGGTGGTGGGTCTTGTCTTGGCGGCCGCGATCGAAGTCGTAGCCGAAGCGCCGCACGACTTCTTCGCCGAACTGCCACTGTGCCGTCGGGTCATAGACGCGGCCGTTTGTGATATCCGGCACTTGGGGACGTTCGCCGATTTTGGCTGCGAGTTCGCTGAGCCAAGTGCGCAGTTCGCTGAAGATGGGGCGAATGGTTGCGACTGTCATGCTGTAGTCGGAGCGGGCGATATGCGGATCGGCGACATGCTCTGCGTCCGGGAAGTAGGAGGAATAGCGCCGGCTGAAGTCGAGCGTTTTGGTCAGGAAGGGCGCGACGGCTTTGAAGTCGTCTTTAGGGCGTGCGGCGGCCCAAGCGACGAAGGAGTCGGAGATATGCGCCGTAAATTCGGACATAAACCGGGTGGGGATGCGCGTGGCGCGTTCGTAATCGCGGCGGGTGACGCGCACGAGCGCGGCGTCGTCGCTGTCATAGGGCATGGAGTCGACTGCCGGCTGCATGGCGTCGAGCAGGCGTCCGATGGCAGGGTCGGTGAATTTGTTGTGGGCGAGGGTGCGCAGGGTGGCGGACTGGCGTGCGCGCGCAGCGGCGCCGCCCGGCGGCATGTAGGTGGCCTGGTCCCAGTGTAGGATGTCTGCGGCTGCTGAGAGGTCGTCGATTTCTTGTAGGCGAGCGAGCAGTTCGCTGCGTGCGGCGTCGTATTGGGTATTGGTCATTGCGATGACTCCCACGGTGTGCGGCTGTCTGAATCGAAGAAAGGGCGGCAACGCCGTCCAAGGGATTAAGCGTCTGGGGCGAGTTGCCGGAACATGTTGTTCTAAGCGTGTAGTGTACCGCCGGGATTGGGGCGAGGCAAATTGCCCGGCGCTTTCACCATGCACACGGCTGCGGAATCTTTGCCTGTATGGGCTAGGAAGGGTATAATGTTAAAGATATTGTGCAATCATAATGAGAGGACTACCGCGTGTGGGGATCTGCGCGCGGGGGTGTTTGGGAGGATAATCCATGACGAATCAAGCTGACACTGCGGTAAATAAGGAATTGGCTCAGGAACTGGAAGGCGAAGGAAGCGCCGCGACGCAGGCTGCAGAGGCGTCCGACGCCGCAGAGGTTGCGCTTGAGGCGTCTGAACAAATTGGGGATTCCGTCGCTGAAGCCGCTCCGGAAGAAGCGCCTGTGGCGAGCGTGACGGAACCGGGGGATGAGCCCGTCGCCGAAACTGCGCCGGCAGAGAGTTCTGCGCCGGAAGTCGCCGAGCCTACGGAGAGCGCTGAAGAAGAGCCTGCCGTGCCTGCGCCATCCGCGGATGACGAAAACACCGAGGTGATTGTCAAAGACGACGGCTCGACGCAGGTCGTACGCATGTTGGCGGTTGGCCAACAGGTGGATGGCGTCGTGAAGCGCATCACCGATTTCGGCGCTTTTGTCGATATTGGCGTGGGGCGCGATGGTCTGATTCATATTTCGGAATTGTCGACGCGGCGGGTCGCCAAGGTATCGGATGTGCTGAGCGAAGGCCAAGCGGTGACGCCGTGGATCAAGAAGCTGGACCGCCAGCGCAACCGCATCAGCCTTACGCTTATCGATCCGGAGACCAAGACGATCCGTGATCTGGAGGCCGGCGAGATTGTTGAGGGAACGGTCAGTCGAATCTTGCCCTACGGCGCGTTCGTCGACATCGGCATCGGCCGCGATGCGCTGCTCCACGTGCGCGAGATGGGCGAGGGCTTTGTCGCTAAACCGGAAGACGTGGTACAGGTGGGCGAGAAGATCGAGGCGCGCATCATCGAACTGAGCCGGCGGCGCGGGCGCGTTGATTTAAGCTTGAAGGGGCTGCGCGAGGAGCCGACGCCGGCCGCGGCTGCGGCGGAAGCCCAGCCTGAAGAACAGGTTGATGAAGAGACGGTCGACCAGTTCGAGGAGATCGAAGTGCTTTCGCCTATGGAACTGGCGTTTAAGAAGGCGATGGAGGCGGAAGGCATCGAGCTGAATGTCTCTCGCCGGAGACAGGGCAGGCGAGGCCGTCGCGATCAGAACCGGTCTATCCAGGACGAGATCATCGCCCGCACGTTGGATTCGGCCAAAAAGTAAGGGCTGTAATCTGCGATAGAATCGGCGGGAAGCGCGTCTGAGCTTGCTCGAAATGTAAGCGCTGCAGGCGGAATAAGCGAGGCCTCCTTTGGTTGAGATGGGCGCTGTATGCGGCTCATTCACAAAGGAGGCTTTTTTATCCCGCCTGTTCTTGAAGCAAGGGGCGGCGAACCGCCGACGCCGGTTGTATGCAAGCAGGAGGATCGTCATGCAGATTGACGGCAGCGTCGCACTCGTAACAGGGGGCGCTCACCGCGTGGGCAAGGCGATCACGCTCATGCTGGCGCGCGCGGGCGCCAATGTGGTCGTCAATTACTATTCGTCGCAACAAGCGGCGCAAGAGACGGTTGCGGAAGCCGAGGCCTTGGGCGTGCGTGCGCTGGCGGTGCGCTGTGATGTGGCGCAACAGTCTGAGGTGCAGCGTATGGCGGCGACTATTCGTGATGTGTTCGGCGGCGTAGATATCATCGTTAACAGCGCCAGCCTTTTCGAGAAAATGGACTTTCCCACGGCCGATACGTCCGTGTGGGAGCGTGTGACGGGCATTTCGATTGACGGCCCGTTCTATGTGTGCAATAGTTTGGTTCCCGACATGCTGGCGCGTGGCGGCGGCGCGGTCGTCAATATAGTCGATCTGTCCGCCTGGGAGCCGTGGCCAAAGTTCATGGCGCATGCCGTGGGCAAGGCGGCGCTGCTGGCCTTGACGCGCCAGCTTGCGGTAGAACTGGCGCCGGCTATCCGCGTGAATGCGGTGGCGCCAGGGCCTGTGCTTCCGCCGCCCGACGCCAACCCTCGACATACGGCGGCGGCGGCGCGGCGAACGTTGTTGAAGCGGTGGGGAGAACCGGAAGATGTGGCGTTGGCCGTCAAGTATCTGCTTGAGGCTGATTACGTGACAGGAGATGTCGTGACGGTGGACGGCGGGGAACGCTACGGCGCACGGGCGGCGGGCGCGCCGAATTAGTCAGGAGCCTGTTCCGAAGGAGATGAGCATGTTGATGCGAGAGGATCTGGAACTGCGTGAGGAGCAAACTCTGGCAGGGTATGGCATGCGCAGCCGCGACAGTCGCGGGCGCGCCTTCCCGGAGGAGGAACACCCTTACCGCACGGCGTACCAGCGCGACCGGGACCGCATAATCCACACGACCGCGTTTCGCCGCCTTGAATATAAGACGCAGGTTTTTGTCTATTCTGAAGGCGACCATTACCGCAACCGGCTGACGCACAGCGTTGAGGTGTCGCAGATCGGACGGACGCTGGCGCGCAGTTTGGGCGGCAACGAGGACTTGGTTGAGGCGATCTGCCTGGCCCACGACTTGGGCCACGCGCCTTTCGGGCATGTGGGCGAGGACGCGCTCAATGGGTTGATGAAGGAGCACGGCGGCTACAATCACCAGCGCCAGACGTATCGCATCCTCACGGAACTGGAGAGCCGTTATCCGGAACACCCTGGGTTGAATCTAACTTATGAGGTGCTGGAGGGCGTCGTCAAGCACGACACAGATTACGACGATACGGAGGCGACCGACTACCGACCGGAGGAACGGGGTACGCTGGAATGCCAACTCAGCAACCTGGCGGACGAGATCGCCTACAACACCAGTGACCTGGACGACGGGATGCGCAGCGGCATCCTCGACCCGCAGGATGTAGTCCAGTTGGCGATTGCGCAGCGAGTCTTGGCGAGCATGGGCGAACCCGCCGATACCGACATAGGTCAGGCGATGATGCGCCACCGTTTCATCCGCCGCTTGGTAGGGATTGAGGTGCTGGCTGCGATCCAGGGGACGGAACAGGCGCTACAGACGGCGGGCGTCGTGACCTTGGCGGACCTGCGCAGTTTGCCGCATAACGTAGCGGGCTACACCGCGGAGTTGAGTGAGGAAAACCGGGAACTAAAGCGTTATCTGTTTGCTAACTTTTACCGGCACTATCGGGTTGTGCGTATGGCGACCAAGGCTGAGCGAACGCTGACGGGCTTGTTCCGAGCGTATATTGAAGAGCCGCTGCAATTGCCGCCCGACACGCTGCGCAGCGCCGACCGGCATCCGGAAGGGCTGCATCGAGTCGTATGCGATTATATTGCAGGCATGACGGATCGCTTTGCCGTGTTGGAGCACAAGCGGCTTTATGACCCGGAGGAACGGGTATAAGAGATCGCAAACAAGGCTTTGTCGGGGAATAGGGGGCAAAACCGCGCCCCCTATTCCCTGTGAATGGCTAGGCCCGCGAGCGGACGGTCATCTCCACTTTGATGTTCTGGAAGACGCCGGCATCGCGTTCCGACTTGACGTATTCCGCCTCGATCACTTCGCAGTCGAGGATGAGACTTTGCCCCTTGAGTTGAAAACTGATGCCGGGTTGCGCCACGATCGGCGGGGGATCGTTGGGGCGTTCGCGCATGAGCGCCGGCTCCAGGTTGCGGTCGAAAGCGTACTCGCTGAGCAAGACGCGGGTGCGGTTGCCCAGGCTTTTTTCCATCTTCTGATCGTACAGCCAAACGTCCAGGGCGATCACGTTTTCGGGGTCGTCCTGGAGGATGCCGTTTTTGACGTTGACGCCCATGCCGCACTCGCCGACATAGCGGTTGCTTTCGGGGTCGACGATCTTGAAGGACTGGTCGAAATCGATAACGCCAGCCTGATAGTGGGCGATGAAGGTGTCGAGGATGCGGCCCGACGTTTGGCGAACAGCGGCGCTGGGCTGACTGGCGGCAGGCGCGGCAACCGACTCCATGCTGTCGTCTTCGTATTGTTCTTCGTCGACGAAGTATTCATCGTCCAGATCGTCGTCGATCTCTTCGATGGCGGCCCCCGGCGAGTAGAACGCCTCATCGTCCGGCTCTTGGGCGAAGCCGTAGTCGTCTGCGGCCTGTGCGGGAGAGGCGCTGCGCGCGCCTTGCGGACTGCCGCTTGGCCCGTAGCGGTCTACGCCAAAGTCGTCGTCGAACTCGTCTTCCGGCGCGTCTTCGAACTCATGATCGACGACGCGTTTCCGGCTTTGCGCCAGCTTGCTGATGAGATAGATGCCGCCGCCGACAAGTATGATGATTGCCAGAAATGATAGCGCCCAAGTGAGCCAGGATGGCGAGGCCGGTTCCTCGGCGAGGGCTTCATCTGGCGCTGTCTCGGGTGCGCTTGCTGCGGACGGCATGATAATGTCGGGCGATGAGACGCCGAGGCCTGCGGCGAGTTGGCCGAGCATGGTGATGTAGATGCGCGAGTCGCGCTGCGGGTTCTCGTCGAAATAGGCCTGGGCGGCGGCGATTTCCTCGGCCAAGTTGTCGTTGAGGTCGAGCAGGCGGCCGCGCGCGATTTCGGCTGCTTGTTCGTCGTTGTAGTAGGTGTAGACCTGGGCGACCGAGGCGAGGTATTGGGCCTTGGCTTCGGGGCTGAGGTCTGCCGGCCAGGCGTTTTCCCATTCCACCGGCCAGAAGACCCAGCCGATGAGCAGGCCGGCGATCAGCCCGACTACGGCCCCGACTGCCAACGATGGGCCGCTGAGCTGCCGGAGAAAGTCGATAAAGGCCGGGCGCGTTTCCGCCGCCTTACTGCGTCCTGGGGAGTATACGTTTGGCATCCATGACTCCTCTGTGTGTGGAATGAGGCTGCGGCAATCGACGGCTGTGACGCGCTTGCAAACGCCATGCGCCGGTTCAGGCTACAGCAGGTCCGTTCGCCCTTGCGCGCGCAGCAGGTCGACGATCTCTTTGACGCGCTGCATCTGTCCCTTGTGACCGATGAGCAGGCTGTCGCCGGCGTCGATCACGACCAGGTCTTGTACGCCGATCATGGCGATAACCTGTTTTTCACTGTAAATGATATTCTCACTGCTCTCAATGGTCAAGACGCGACCATTGACGACATAGTTAGAGGAGTCGTCCGGGTCAATCACGGCTGTGAGCGCGTCCCAACTGCCGACATCGTTCCAGCCCGCGTCGAGCGGGACGACGGCTACCCGCACCGCCCGCTCCATGATGCCGTGGTCGATGCTGATGGTTGGGAAGGACTGCCATACGCGCTCGACGGTGTTGTAGACGGCGCCGGGGTCTGCATGCTTGTCAAGTTGCTCTTCAATCTGTTGCAGACCGGCGTAGACGTCGGGCAATTGCCACTGATATTCGGCCAGAAGGCGGGAGACGCGGCTGACAAAGATGCCGCCGTTCCAGTAATAGCCGCCCTCGGCCAGAAAAGCTTGGGCGACTTTTTCGCTGGGCTTTTCGAGGAATTGGGCGACGCCATAGACGGGCAACTCTGCGTCATCGGCTGCGGCAATTTGTAGCGGCGCGTTGCGACGGATGTAGCCGTAACCCGTGTGCGGGGAGGTCGGCTCGATGCCCAGGGTGACGATATGGCCGGCATCTGCGGCGTCTGCCGCGCGGCGCAGTGCGGTTTGAAAGGCTTCGACGTCTGTGATCACATGATCCGAGTGCAGAATCGCCAAGATCGCGTCGGGATCTCTGTGATGCAGGAAGGCGGCGGCTAGACCGACGGCGGGAGCGGTGTTGCGCCCGCTTGGCTCTAGGATGATCTGCTCCAGCGGCAGATGAGGCAGTTGGTCGGCGACGAGCGCGGCATATTGCGCCCCAGTGATGACGTAGAGGCGCGAGGGGTCGACGATGCCGGAGAGACGGGCGACGGTTTCCTGGAGCATGGTGCGGCCGTTGCCGGTAACGTCGGTGAACTGTTTGGGCCGCGATTGGCGGCTGCGGGGCCAGAGACGGGCTCCTACGCCCCCGGCCAGAATGGCGGCATATAATGGACGAGGTGATTGCTGTGCGGTCAAACTCAATCTGCTCCGATCAACTTCGCACGTAGCTCATAGCGCCTACCTGCCGGACGAAGCCCTTCAATTCGAGCATGGTCAGCAGGCTGGCGACTTGGGGCGGGGGCATGGCCGCCTGGCGCACAATGTCGTCTACGTGACGCGGTTCCTGTGTCAGGTATTCAAGAATGCGGGCCTCTTGCGGGTCCGCGGGCGCAAGGCGCTGGGCGTGTTGGCGACTGATGAGGTGCTCGAAATTGAGCTGCGTCAACACGTCTTGCGCTGAGAGCAACGGGGCGGCGCCTTGCTGGATGAGCTCGTTGCAGCCGGCGCTGCCGGGATTCAAGATGTTGCCGGGCACGGCGAAGACGTCCCGTCCCTGTTCGGCGGCGAATCTCGCCGTGATCAGCGCGCCGCTGCGGCGCGGGGCTTCGACGATCACGACGCCTTTGCTAAGGCCGCTGATGACGCGGTTGCGCGGCGGGAAGTTGCCCGCTTCAGGGCGCGTGCCCAGGGGATATTCGCTGATGACGGCGCCGTTGGCGGCGATGCGGGCGGCGAGATTGCGGTTCTCTCCTGGGTAGATCTGGTCGACGCCGCTGCCCAAGACGGCGATGGTGCGTTTGCCGGCTTCCACGGCGACCTTGTGGGCGATGGTGTCGATGCCCAGGGCCAGCCCGCTCACGATGGTGACGCCGGCGGCGGCGAGGTCTTGGGCGATGGTGCGCGCTACTTCGCGCCCATATACGCTGGCGCGCCGCGTGCCGACGATGGCAATGGCCCAACTATCGGCGTCGTCTAACTCGCCGCGCACATAGAGCAGGGGCGGTGCGTTCTCCAGTTCCTTGAGGTTGGCCGGGTAGCCTGCATCCAGCCAGGTAATTACCTGGACGCCCGCTTGGCGAACACGGTGCAGTTCGAGTTCAAGGTCTAGTTGGTTGCGGGCCTTTACCAGGTTTTCGATGCTGCGTTTGTCTAGCCCCGCTTGCTGTAAGGTGCGCAGCGGCGCACGCCATGCAGCCTCGGCAGAGCCGCAGTGTTCGAGCAGGGCGGCCAGCCGCGCGGCGCCGATCCCGGACACTTTATTGAAGCCGATCCAGTAGGCTTTCTCGTCCACGGCTACTTGCCTATCGCTACCCGTCTTTTGCAATCCGCATGGATTGAGATGTTCGATGGTCTGCACGCCAGAGGGGGCGTTAACCGGCATCGTGAGCGATTGAAGCTATACGCGAGGATACTGCACCCGCGCCGGATCTGTCAAACATGCGCCCGATTCCGGGCGTATCACAGATTCGGGGCAGATTGTCATGCGGAACGTAGTGAATCATCTCGCGTCCCTGGCGCGGAGACCCTTCGCTGGCGCTCAGGGTGACCGGTCGCTCCTAAATTGAGATACACCCCCGATTCCGGGCAGCCCGCGAACGGCGGCGGGGATGTCGCCGACAGGCGGGCGGGCCGACCTGAGTGACTAGGTCTGCCGGATCCGTTTGGCTTCGCCCGCCGAGCAATGCAGCCTAGTCTTCGATCATGCCGGGCATCAGTGCGACGGTGATCAGGCGGGCTGCAACGTCGACTGCTTGGATCACGTCGGGTATGGCGGGCAGCAGAATGTCCTGGCCGCGGTTGACCGATGCTTCGGGCTTGATCAGGTAGACGTCGTTGGCTCCGGTGAACAGCACCTCGCTCACGCGACCCAAACGCCGTCCGTCGTCGGTCTGGACGTCCATGCCGATGATGTCGTGGATCCAGTAGACGCCTTCTTCCAGTTCGGCTGCATCCTGCTCTTCGATGAAGAGCCATTGACCGCGCAGACCATCGGCCGCTGTGCGGTCGGCGACGCCCTCGAAGCGCACGAGCAGCTCGTTTTTGTGCGGGCGAGAAGCGATGACGAGGACTTCGCTCAACTCCTCGCCCATCAACACGAGGTTGCCGGGTGCGAAGCGTTCGGGAAAGTCCGTGTGCAGTTCGACGCGGACTTCACCGCGCAAGCCGTGCGCGCCGACGATCAGCCCGACTGCCAGCGCGCCTTTGGGCACGAAGACGGACCGGTTGCGGTGGACATAGGTTCGGCCGGGCGACGGTCGTCGCTGCGGTTGGGATGCTGGCTGGCTGGAATCGGTCATGATGGTTGTGAGCGCATGAAAACAGCGGAAGGGTCGCTTCCGCTGTAGCTATTGGTTCCATTTCCTCGCGTCGCCGCTGTCCGGCGTGAACTGGGCGGGACAGGCAATCGGCAGGTCAGTCGATCTCAAGGATGACAGGCTTCTCGGCATGCCGTGCAGAAACGTTGAGCACGCTGCGGATCGCGTTTGCCACGCGTCCGCCTTTGCCGATCACGCGGCCGGTATCTGGCGGCGCCACCCGCAGCTTGATGATCGTCATTCTGCGGGTTTCTTTGCGGTACACCTTCACGCGGTCAGGCTCTTCGACCAATGATTCCGCGATGAACGTGACGAGATCTTCCATGATCGCCCCGCTTAGCTCGTCTCGGCGACAGGCTGTTCCTGCGCCACGAGCTTGCCGTTTTCGTCGATCAAACCGATGCGGCGGAACAACTGGGCGACAGAATCGCTCGGCTGCGCGCCGTTGCTGATCCAATGCGCCACGCGTTCGGCGTCAATGTTGATGGCCGCCGGTTCGACGCGCGGATCATATGTGCCGACGAACTCGATGAAGCGCCCGTCGCGCGGGGAAAGCTGGTCGGCGACGACGATGCGGTAAAACGGCTTTTTCTTGGCGCCCATGCGGCGCAGACGAATTCGGACCACTGGTATCTTGCTCCTTATTGGCTCAGTTCATTCCGCCGAACATATTAGACATCCCGCGAGGAAGCATGCCGCGGCCGCGCCGTTGTTTGCCTTTGCGCCCGCCTGTGATTCCCATTTCTTTCATGAGTTTCTGCATATCGCGGAACTGCTTAACGAGTTGATTGACTTCTTGTACGGTTGTGCCGCTGCCCGCTGCGATGCGACGCCGGCGTCCGGCATTGAGGATCGAGGGGTTGCGGCGTTCCTGGGCCGTCATGCTGTTGATGATGGCTTCTGTGACCTTGAGGCTGCCCTCGGCCTCGTTCATGTCGATCTCTTTGGTCATACGGTTGAGGCCGGGGATCATGCCCAGGATATCGGTGAGAGGCCCAAGCTTCTTGATCTGGCGCAACTGGTCGCGAAAATCTTCGAAATCGAAGTTGCCGTCCTGGAGTTTGCGCTCCATAGCGGCCGCGTCTTCTTCGGTGATGGTTTCCTGCGCCCGCTCGATCAGGCTGAGGACGTCGCCCATGCCCAGGATGCGACCCGCCAGGCGGTCGGGCTGGAACGGCTCGATGTCGGGCAGCTTTTCGCCCGTGCCGAGAAACTTGATGGGTACGCCGGTGACCTGGCGGACGCTGAGGGCGGCGCCGCCGCGGGCGTCGCCGTCGATCTTGGTCATGATCAGGCCGGTGAGGGCAACGCGTTGGTTGAAGCCTTCGGCCACGTGGACTGCTTCCTGTCCGGTCATGGCGTCCACGATCAGCAAGATTTCGGCGGGGCGCGTCACCATGCGCACCTGTTCCAGTTCCTGCATCATCTGGTCGTCGATCTGCAGACGGCCGGCTGTGTCGAGGATCACGGTGGTATAGGCCTTTTCGCGAGCCAGACGCACCGCGTTTTTGGCGATGGTCGCTGCGGGCACGTCAGTCCCCTCGCTATGGACCGGCACGTCGATCTGTTTGCCCAAGATTTCGAGCTGCTGGATGGCGGCGGGGCGATAGATGTCCGCCGCAACCAAGAGCGGACGTTGCCCTGATTTGCGCAGCCGCAGAGCCAGCTTGGCAGCCATGGTGGTCTTGCCGGAACCTTGCAGGCCGACCAGCATGATCACATGCGGCGTCTGCCCGGACAGGTTGAGCGGCGCGGGTTTGCCGAGCAGCTCAATCAGTTCTTCGTTGACGATTTTGACGACCTGCTGGGCGGGCGTGAGGCTTTCCATAACCTCGCGGCCGATCGCCCGCTCGCGCACGCGTGCGACAAAGTCTTTGACGACCTTGTAGTTGACGTCCGCTTCGAGCAGGGCGAGGCGAACCTCGCGCATGGCCGCATTGACATCGGCTTCGGTTAGTTTGCCCTGCCGCGCCAGCTTGTCGAAGACGCCCTGCAGTTTGTCGGTGAGGCTTTCGAACACGGTCCCGCAGCCCTCTGCAAATTGCTAAATCGGCTTAGTCTAGTACGCCGATCGGAAACTCTGCTTGCGCGCGCTATGGGCGCACGCGACTTGTAATTGTACTTGGAGATGACGTTGCGGTCAAATGAATAGGACGGCAAAACATAACGGGGCGCCGAATCTACAGGCGCCCCGTTGGCGGGCGAGCGTCAAGGTTGTGGGGTCAGTCTATTCCGCCGGCAGATAGAGCGTTGCGCCGATGACGATGGTATCGGAGGTCAGGCAGTTCGCCGCCATGAGTTCGTCTACGGTGGTCCCGCGTGCTTCGGCCAGTCGGGTCAAATTGTCTCCGACCTGGACTTCGTATTCGACCCAGTCTTCGGGGATGTCGGCTCCGCATGTGATTGCGGGTTGCGGGCCAACCGCTTCGGCCGGCAGGTAGAGCCGCGCGCCGATCAGGATGGTCTCGGATTGGAGGCAGTTGACTGCCATCAGTTCTTCGACGGCAACCTCGCCGCGCTTGGCGAGGAAGGTCAGGTTATCGCCGGGTGCGACCTCGTATTCGACCCAGCCGTCGGGCTGTTCGACTGTGCAGGCGGCATCGCGTGGCTGCACATCCACTACTGCGGGCGCAGGAGCTTCAGGCGTCGGCGTCTCGGCGGGCGGGGCGATGACGCTAAGCGAGATGCCCTGGACCGTATCGCTTTGGCCCGGCATAATCTGATAGAGCAGATTCACCGTGGCGCCGGGGATCAGGTCGCCCTCTATCTCCATTGGACGGAACTCCTCGACGTTGGCGTCGGGCTGGTAGCGGTCCATGACGGTGAGACCGCCGATCTTGAGCAGCCGTCCCATGCGCCCGTAGAAAATCTGCGTGTCTTCCGCCTGGATGACGGCGCTGTTGTTATCGGCGCGCTCGGCAGCCTTCTTCACGTCTTCGGCCATCTCCTGTTCCTGCATCTGGCGCACAATCTCGCGACGGTCGGGCGGGGCGAGTTGGAGTTCCTGCTTGCGCATCCACTGCTTAAAGGAATAGGTCAAGTCGCCCGGCACAGCGGACTGGGCCATGGTGACAAAGGTGGAGACGCTGAGTAGGACAAGCGCCAGGGTGACGATGAGCGGCGCGAGGCGCAGGGTGCGCATGGTGAAGACGGCCTGCAGGCCGTCGACCACGCGCTCGAAGATGCCGGGAGCCGGCGGCGGCGCAGCTCGACGTCGCGGCGGCTCGGCTATGCGTACGGGCCGGTTGGCCTCGGCTGCCATTTCCCGGCGGCGCAAGTCCGCGGCCGCGTTGAGGAAATTCTGCTTAGCTGTACGGCGTCTAGCCGGCGAAGGCACGGGGATGGGTTCGTGCTGTATCTGTTGCGCGACTTGGATGATGCGCAAAAAGTCCGCCAGTTCGGCCGTATCCGCGTTGGGATAGGATGCCAGGATGGACTCGATGGATTCGCCGGTTTCGAGGCGGGAGGCCGCCTCTTCGAATACGTTTTCCGGGCTTAGGTTGGGAAACCTGTGGTTGCCGTTCATTGTTTGACTCTCGCCCTTGTACCGATCTCTTTATCATGCTGACGCATCTGCCCACGAGAAAGATGCGTTGATTCATGGACTACTCATGGACGAGGAGTTGGCGCAGGGTGGCGACGGCCCGATGTTGCAACGCCTTGACTGCGCCCTCCGTCTTGTCCATCATCTCGGCGATTTCGCCGAAGCTATAGCCTTCTAGGAAACGCAAGCTAATGACGAGCGCCTGTTCATCTGTTAGCCGGCGAATGGCCGACTTGAGGTACTCGGAGTCCAGTGCGATTTCCGCCGCCCGCACCGGGCTGATGCCGGTATCCGGCATGACGGGGGCGTCGTCGATGGAGATCTGTTTCTGCCGGTCGCGGGTGCGATAGTGGTCGATGACCAGGTTATGCGCGATGCGGTAGAGCCACCCGGAAAAGGAACTGCGCCAGGTCTTGTCATTGTGGATGGCTTCCAGCATCTTTAAGAAGACCTGCGACGTCAGATCCTCGGCGAGGGACTGGTCGCTGGTGCGCCGGTAGATATAGCTATAGATCTTCATCTCGTAGCGGTCGTAGAGTTCGCTGAGCGCCTCTTCGTCGAGGTTGGATGCACGCTCCAGCAACTCATCTTCCGAGTAGTCTGTAGGCAATGTCGTTTCGCTAACTCGCTTATTTCCCGAAGGCCTTCTATGCATGATGACGTCGATCAGAGCAAAAGATTACGGCCAACTCAAGCCTGCTAAAGCCTAGGTCTGAGCGGCCGCACTGTGGTCGAGCTGCGCTAGATTGGTTGGGAGCCGGTTTGATCGCTGGGCCAAGATGCCTACGTCCCCCGTGTTCGGCGGCGGTGCGCATGAGCGATGCTGCCGGTGTGCGGCGCAAGACGGGAATGCGCTCACATAGGCAGATTGTCGCCCGGACTGGCGACCTTCTGCGGCTTCACGCCAGGCGCAGCGCGGCTGGTCCGCCAATAGACTTCGTAGATGCGCTGGAAGGCGGTGAAATTGGTAAAGATCGCCAGGATCCATAGAATCGGCAACATGCCGCCCAATAGCAGGCCAAATACAAGCAGGATCACCCGCTCTGGCCGTTGCAGAATGCCGGCTTTGCATTCGATGTTCAGTCCTTCGGCGCGCGCCCTAGTGTAGCTGACCATGAGCGAGCCGATCAGGATCACGAAGATCAAGATTAGTTTTGTGCGGTCGGCCGGGCTCCACATGTAATGATAGGCGAGGGCGAGGAAGGTGATGCTTTCGGAATAGCGGTCTAATGTGCTGTCGATGAAAGCGCCGAATGTACTCGACTGATCGGTGGCGCGGGCAAGGCTGCCGTCCAGCATGTCGAAGAAGGCGGCCAGAAGCAGGACAACGCCTCCCCAAGCGAAAGAGCCGCGTGCCAACAGGAAGGCGCTGACCGCGGTGAAGATAAAGCCGGTATAGGTGAGCATATTGGGGGTTATGCCTATGCCGTGCAGCCAGGCGACAAGCTTGGCGAGAGGTTCGGCAACGAGCCGGCGCCCATATTTCGACAACATCTGTTCGCTCCCATTCCGGCGGCGATTGCTGCGTGTACAGCTCTACGGCGGACGCGACCCATAGCCGCAAGGGCGCCGCCCCTTACGAAAATAGTGTACACGCAGCGGATCGGGAAGTCAAGCCGAAGCAAGCGGTCCAAAGTGCAGGGCGGCAAGAGAAGAGACGAGTCGCGGGGGGGGGGGGGGGGGGGGGGGCGCGGGGGGCGCGGGGGGGGGGGGGGGGGGGGGGGGGGGGGGGCGACCCCCCCCCCCCCCAAGCGGGAGGGG
>CAZYSJ010000056.1:0-2334 GCA_964649875.1 uncultured Caldilineaceae bacterium | reverse complement strand
CCCCGGGGCGGGGGCCCCCCCCCCCCGCCCCGCGCCCCCCCCCCCCCCCCCCCCCCGCGACTCGGAAGACAGCGGTTAGCGATGGAGTGACGGCACGCGGATCACATCCTGCGCACACATGACGTTGATGGGGAGAACCTTCACGTTGTCGGGCGGCGAACCGGCGCGCGTGTCGGCCACGAAGACCATGACGGCTTGGCTCAGATCGAACGAGTCGCCCAAAACAAACGGATTCACCCTAAGGGTTACAGACGAGGGGACGACGGTTCTGGGGGATGTCGCCTCGACGATCCAGGGAACATCGTGCGGCCAGGTGACGGCTTCGCCTGCCGAAATCGACGCCGGCGAGAGCGTGTTGAGCCGGGCGCTGTTGCCGAACTCATCGTAGAGGACCATGACGCCGTTGTCGATCTCGCCGCCCGTGATCTTGCCTGTGAGCGGCGTTGCGCCTGCCGCGCCCAGTTCGGGGACGGGGAGGATGGCGGCGTGGAAGGTCAACCCGCGCGTGCCGCCGACCTCGATTTCCATCGTGGATGTGATGTTGACCGGCGGTTCACAGGGGAAGTAAGTGAAGCCGGCTGCGCCCGGCTGGAAGAGCAAGGTCGCCGGCTCGACGGTCAAGACTACGCTAACCTCGTAGGGCTTATTGGTGACATCGGCATTGCTCGTGATACGCACGGTATGGCGGTAGACGCCGATGGACAGATTGGTGGCGTCGAAGCTGAAGTTGAGCACGGATGGCGTGTAGCCGGAGAGCGGGCTGACGTTGAGCCAGCGCGGCAAGTCCTGGATGATGTAGAAGTCTACGTTGTCAGTGGTGGCGACATTGGAAAGGCTGACCGCGGTATCGCCGCCGGTTGTGCCGGTAGGGATGGCGGCTTCCACGAGGCTCTTATCAGTGCCGAAGGCCGGGCCGGCTACAAGGGGCGTAGCGTCTAGGTCGCCGACTTTGATGACGTCGTTGTTGATTTCGAGCACGTATTCGGCCCAACCGGCCAGAGTTCGATGCGGTTCAGGGAAGACGACAATGCGGCTATCGCTGGCGATGATGATTTCGTCCCTGCCGTCGCCGTCGACGTCGCCGCCGGCGCCGACCTTGAATTCGTTGTCTTCGCCCCCTTCGAGAAAGGTCAGGTAATCGGCGATGTCGATGACGTCATCCTGGTCGTCGCCCCAATCATTCACGGTAACGAGACGTCCGCCCGGATCATCATCCTCATCGTCGTCGTCCTCGTCGCCTTCGTTGTCGCGCAAGAAGATGACCTCTTGATCTCCGTTGCCGGAGAGATCAGCCAGGAAGACGAAGCGAGGAGACGGCCAGAACTCGTAGCCTTCGTCGGTGGTGAGCTCGGCGTCGCCTGAGTCCCATCTGTAGACCCTGAGGCTGTCGTTGCCGGGTTTGGCGGAGCGCGACTCGACCAGTTCTTCCGGGCCGTCCTCGATGACCTGTCCGACTGCGATCTTCTCAAGCCGTTCGCCGCCGGCGCTTTTGCCGTCGATGCGCTTGAAGCCTTGGTCTACGTCGAAGACGTCCATGATGTAGTCCAGATCCGGGTTGTCTCCTGCCTTGCTGTCAATCAGCACCGCCTCGTCGGAGCCTGTGCCGTTGATGTTGCCGGCGGCGCCATAGCGCCACTCGCGGCCTTCGGTCTGATCGACGTAGGTGACGTGGACTTTCCAGTTGCGGCCGGTTGGTAGTCCGCCTGGGCCAAGGCTGGCTGCGTTCATTACGACTACCTCGGCTTTGTCGCCGGCGATGCGGTGTGAGTAGAGGAATTCATCGCCGGGGATGTTGCTGTCGAAGTCGCCGGCGACGATGATCTCCGGCGCCCCGGCGACCTCAAGCGTATAGAGCGTAGCCCAGGGGATGCCGTTGATCACCCCGTCTTGGCCTGCGGAGGGCGAGGTGACGACCGGGTCAAAGATGGCGATCTTGGTGCTGCCGGCTATGCTTCCGTCGCCGATGGCAAGGATTTCGAGGTCGTTGTCGCCGTTTACATCGCCTAAGGCGATGTCGCGCCAACCGCCGGTAGGGCTGACCCACTGTACGAGCGGACTGCCCTCCAAGTCGAGCACGTGGATGACGCCGTTGGCATCGTCGATATAGACGATTTCTTCACTTGGCTCTGCGCTGGCGGCGGCGTGGACAGGCGAAATGTTCAGCACCATCCCCATGATTGGCCCAGCCAGCAGAGCGATCACAGCGGCGACGGCACGCCATCTGCGAACAGGGAATTGAGGTTGCATAAAACGATTCTCCTTTGTTGGGTTCGCGTCGCTGATCTCTGGTATCAAGAATGCCTGGTTGGCGATCGGCCGGAATGGCGGTATCCT
>CAZYSJ010000055.1:13912-29400 GCA_964649875.1 uncultured Caldilineaceae bacterium | reverse complement strand
GATGCGGAACAGGCGGAAGGGGGCGAGTGGAATTTCGTGATCGGCCGCGGCGCAGCGTTGTTCGAGCGGCTGCGGGAGATGCCGGTTAAGCTGGGTGATGTGACTCAGCGAATCTTTCAGGGTTGCATTACGGGTGCTGATTCGGTATTCCTGTTTAAGAATTTCCGAGAAACAACAAAGGACGAAGTTTCAACTGTGTTCTCAAAGGAACTCGATTCGTGGGTTGACATTGAGACACCGATACTAAAGTCAGTAGTTCGCAGCGGTGCAATCGGCCGCTATCAGGCAATTCCAGAGGCGTTGGTCCTCTTTCCTTACGCAGTGAGCGACAATCAAGCAAAGCTAATGTCGTTTGGTGAGTTATCGGAGCGATACCCGCTTGCTGCCGACTATCTGAAACGCAACAAGAAGCTGCTTGAAAACCGTGAATCGGGTAAATTCAGAGATGCGGAGTGGTTCCGTTTCGGACGGAACCAGAATCTCGGCGTGTGGGAGCAGTCAAAGCTGATGGTTCCATACATGATAACCAAGCTATCAGCATACCTGGACGTCGCAGATTCCTATTACTTTATCAATGTGACCACAGGTGGGTATGGAATCACCGTAGACCCGCGACATGGAAGCCTGGCGTACCTGTGTGGATTGATGAACTCGAAACTGCTAAATCTCTTCCTGTCATATGTCTCCACCAATTTCCAGGGAGGCTATATGGCAGCAAACAAGCAATTCATCGAACAACTCCCCATCCGCACCATCGACTTCGACGACCCCGCCGACGCCGCACGCCACGAACGCATGGTCGCCCTCGTCCAACGCATGCTCGACCTGCACAAGCGCCTTGCCGCAACCTCGCTCCCCCAGGACAAAGAACTGCTCCAGCGCCAGATCGACGCCACAGACCGCCAGATCGACGCCCTCGTCTACAAACTCTACGGCCTGACCGCCGACGAAATCGCCATCGTCGAGGATAGCGCAGCATGAAGCCGATCCGGCGACGAAATCGCCATCGTGACCGTTGCCCCGAACTTCTCAGAACCCCCAAGAAGCCGCGCGCAATCCTTGTCAGCGCCCCAGGCTTATGCTAAACTGGCCCTACTGTACCAGGTTGTCGATCCCGAATTTTCGTTCCCCATCCCTCTTAGCTTGTCGAGGTTTCGCCCGCTCGCGATTCCCCAAGCGCGATTGGCGATCCCGCACCGGCGGAGATAACCCAAAGGAGTGAACTATGTCTCAGTCTGCATCTGTGACGCGGCGGAGCTTCCTGCGCATAAGCGGCGCGGCGGCTGCCGGTTTGGCGCTGGCTGCATGCGCGCCCGCCGCCCCAAGCCCTGCCGGCGGAGCGGAATCCGCTCAGCCCGCCGCGGAACCGGTCCAATTGTCGTTGTCCGTTGTCGATTACGTGGACGAAACCCGGACGCTCTTGAGCGACACGGTGTTGCCCGCCTTCAGCGAAGCCCATCCCGGAACGACCGTCTCCGTCAATTACACGAACTGGGAACGCTACAACGAGGAGATGACCACGGCCTTCGCCGGCGGCGTTACGCCGGACATCTTCCAGGGCGGCGCGGTCTGGTCGCCGCAAATGGCCCAGCGCGGCTGGTGTCTGCCGCTGGACGATCTGCTTGCCAACGCTTCCGAAAGCTGGAACTGGGATGACTTCTTCCCGGCGCTGCAGGATGACTCCACCATCAACGGCCAAATCGTATCGATCCCCTACCGCATCGACATCCGCTCCTTCTGGTATCGCAAAGATCACCTGGAGGAGGCCGGCATCAGCCAGCCGCCCGCCAATTGGGAAGAGTTGGAGGCGATGGCCGTCGCCTGCACGCAACGCGAAGGCGACCAGATCACGCGCGAGGGCTATCACTACTCCTCTCCCGGCGGCTGGCAAAACGACCTGCAAGCCTACATGCCCTTCATGGAAATGGCCGGCGGCCAGTTCCTCAGCGACGACCTCACCCACTGCACCCTGGCCGAAGATCCGGCGGTGGAGGCGTTGGAGTTCATCCATAAACTGATCGTCGATCTCAAAGTGCAGCCCTACCCCGGCTTCGAGGCCCAAGGCGACCTCGGCCCGGTAGAGGCCGGAATCGCCTCCGCCACCATCGGCGCCGCCCAGATCGAGCGCAACGCTCGCACCTACGCGCCCGATCAGCTCGAACACCTGTGGCCTACGCTGCCCCTGACCCACAAAGTCCAGGCGACGCATGTTTGGGTCAACAAGTACTTCATCTCCAAGCTGACCAAGAACCCGGAGATGAGCTGGCAGCTTCTGGAGACGCTGACAAGCGCCGATGTCCTGTCCGATTACTGCGAAGGGGCCGCCTTCACGCCGCCGCGCCGCTCGCTGGGCGAAGCCGAGTTCATGACCGAACGGGCGAGAATTCTGCTCGACTCGACCGAGTACGCCGTGCCGTTCCCCAAGCACCACCGCTTGATCGAGCTCTTCCGCCCGCTCGCCACCAACCTGGAAAAGTGCTACCGCCAAGAGTTGTCGCCGGCGGATGCGATGGCCGCCACCGCCGCCGAGGTGGACGCGCTGCTGCAAGAGAACGCGTAAGCCGGACTTACGACGGGCGAGGCCTTGTGCCGGTCCGAGGCAGGGGCCTCGCCTGTCTAGCGCCCGACGGTTTGGAAATCGCCGCCCGAAGCGGGAGCGGGTCTGTTTAGCAGGGAGAAGCGCCCATGTCCACCTCTGCCGCCGGCTGGCAGCGCCGGCCCGCGACGCAGCGCCGCAGCCGGTTGGATCGAATCGTCAACAGCGATACGTTCGTCGCCTATACGTTTCTGATCCTGCCTCTGCTGCTCTTCTTCGCCATCAAGTTCTATCCGGTGGTCTACAACGTCGTCCTGAGTTTCACCAACTACGATCTCTTCTCGCCCATCCAATTCGTCGGCCTCAAGAACTTCAGGGCGGTCTTCACCGAAGAGGTCACGCTCAAGGCGATCCGCAATACCATCTACTACACGGTGGGCACGGTGCCGCTGGGCACGGCGTTGGCGTTGATCGTGGCCTCGCTGCTCAACCAGCGCATCCGCGGGCGCATTGTCTTTCGCACCCTCTACTATCTGCCCGTAGTGACCTCGGTGGTTGTCTCGTCGATGGTCTGGAAGTGGATCTTCAGCCCCCAGTCCGGCCTGCTCAACCACCTCATCGGCTACCTGGGCATTCCGCCGCAGCAATGGATCTATGACCCCGCCCTGGCGATGCCCTCATTGATCCTGGTCTCGCTCTGGGCGGGGCTGGGCGGCAACATGGTCATCTTTCTGGCCGGCCTGCAGGATATCCCCGCAGAGTTGTACGAAGCGGCGGAGATCGACGGCGCCCACGCCTGGCAGAGCTTCCTCTTCTTGACCGTTCCGCTGCTGCGCCCGGTCATCCTCTTCGTGGTCGTCACCTACTCCATCGCCATCTTCCGCAGTTTCGGCGCCATCTTCATCCTGACGCAAGGCGGCCCCATGCTCACCACCAACACCCTGGTGTGGGAAGTCTACATGAACGCCTTCGGCTACCTAAAGCTGGGCAAGGGCGCGGCCATCTCGGTGGTGCTGGTGGCGTTGATTTTGGTGATCACGGTCGTTAACTTCCGAGTTCTGCGGGAGGACGAGGAATGAGCATAGCCAGACAACCCAGCGCACACAAAAATCGCTCATCCTTTCCTTGGGGGCTGGCCCTAGTCTATGTGGCCCTGATCGCAGGCGCAGCGGTCATGACGCTGCCTTTCGTGTGGATGGCCCTGACCTCCGTCAAACCCGACGCGGAGATCTTCGGGCAAACGTTGCGTTGGCTGCCGTCCGACTTCGACTTCGCCAACTATTCGGACGCCTACGCCTCCATCAACATGGGCCGGCTCTACCAGAACACCATCCTCATCACGGGCGCCGATGTCGTGGCGCAGATTCTATTGGGCGCGATGGCGGGCTACGTATTCGCGCGGCTGCGCTTTCCCGGCCGCCAGACGATCTTCTTTGCCCTGCTCATCACCATGATGGTCCCCTTCGAGGTATTGGTGTTGCCCATCTTCCTGTTTGTGCGCCGCTTCCCGCTGGCCGGCGGCAACGACCTCTTCGGCAACGGCGGAGCCGGCCTGCTCAATACCTATCCGGGGCTGATGTTCCCCAACCTGATCTCCGTTTACGGCGTCTTCCTCTTCCGCCAATTTTTCCGCGCCTTCCCCATCGAGGTGGAAGAGGCAGCGCTGATCGACGGCTCCTCGCGCCAGCGCTTCTTTTGGACCATCCTCATGCCCAACGCCAAACCGGTGATCGGCACGATGGGCCTCTTCTCCTTCCTGTGGACGTGGAACGACTTCCTCTGGCCGCTGGTCATCGCCAAGGAAGAGCGCATGAAGACGCTGCAACTGGGTCTAGCCACCTTCAACCAAGAGTCGGGCACGCGCTGGGCGGAGATGATGGCCGCCTCGGTCATGGCGACTGTGCCCGTGCTGCTGCTCTTCCTAATCCTGCAGCGCTTCCTGGTGCAGGGGCTGGCGACGACAGGTCTCAAGGGCTAGAACGGACTTACACCCATATGCGCCATCCTAATATTGTGTTGTTCCTGACCGACGATCACGGGGCGTGGGCCGGGGGCTTCGCCGGCAACCGTGAGTTGCACACCCCCATGCTCGACCAACTGGCGCGCGAAGGGCAGTCGTTTGCCAATGCCTTTACGCCCTGCCCGGTCTGCTCCCCAGCGCGCGCCTGTGTGCTGACCGGACAAACCCCCAGCCAGATCGGCATCCATGACTGGCTGGAAGAGGCCGAACCGGACATCGCCAACTACGATTGGCTAGCCGGCCAACCCACGCTCTTCGACCTGCTCAAGGCGCAGGGCTATGCCGCCGCGCTCTGCGGCAAATGGCATCTGGGCCGATCTCACCTGCCGCCGGCGGGCGCGGACTATCACTTCGGCTTGCCGGGCTGGCAGGGCAGCCACAACCAGGAATACACCTACATCCGCAACGGCGAACGGGTCACCCTAACGGGCAACAAGTCGCGCTTCATCACAGACCACGCCCTCGACTTCCTCTCGCAAGCGCCGCACGACCGGCCCTTCTTCCTCAACGTCGGCTATATCGCCACCCACTCGCCCTACGGTCGCCGCCATCACGATCCCGCGCAGACAGCGCGCTATATGGACGCCGCTTTCGTCGACATTCCCCCATACCGCCCGCACCCGTGGGTCAAAAACGAGGACGGCCCCGGCGATGCGCCGACAGAGGAGAGCCTGCGCGAGCGTTACATCGGCTACTACGCTGCCGTAAGCGAAATCGACCAGAACGTACAGCGCATCGTCGAGCATCTGCACGCGCTAGGCAGGCTGGACGACACGCTGATCGTCTACACATCTGATCACGGCTGCGCTCAGGGGCACCACGGCTTCTGGGGCAAAGGCAACAGCACCCGCCCCCTCAACATGTACGAGACCTCGCTGCGCGTGCCGCTGATCTGGCGCGGGCCGGGGATACGCGGCGGGCAGCGCTGGACACAATGCGTCAACCATTACGACACGTTCCAGACCTTCAGCGACCTTACAGGGCTGGCCCCCGATCCGGCGACGCCCCGACCCGGCGCATCCTATGCGCCGCTCCTAGAAGGAAGGCTGCACGAAGACTGGGACGAGTCGCTGATCGGGGAGTACGGCGACCTGCGCATGGTGCGCACGCCTCAATGGAAGCTCGTCTGGCGCTATCCGGACGGGCCTCACGATCTCTTCAACCTGGTCGACGACCCAGGGGAGACGCGCAACCTGGCCGAAGACCCCGCACATGAGGAGACAAAGCGCGCGCTGAAGGCGCAGATCGACGCCTTCTACGCCCGCTATAGCCGCGAGGAAACCAGCGGCCTGCGCGTCAAGCAACTTCACCGCCACAATGTCGATGCCGAGGCATGGCGCGACGGCCGTCGCGAGCGCCGCGGCCTGCAGGTCTACGACACGCTGTAACGCCAAACAGAGCGCGCCGCGGTCGGCAACGCGGGCCTCGTTGTAGCGGCGGCATCCCTGCCGCCGGGCGCAACAGATGAGCGGCAAGGATGCCGCTTCTTCCAGGCGTGCAGTCGCTCCCTACAGCGGCTCGAAGCGCGCCTGGAAGAAGCGCAGGTACTTCGGCTCGTAGACCATCCGCAGCCCGCGCGTCTGCTCGCGCGCATCGTAGACCGCCTTCACCGACTCGGCCACCACATCCATGTGCGCCTGCGTATAGACGCGCCGCGGGATGGTGAGCCGCGTCAGTTCCAGCGCAGGATGGCGATGCTCGCCCGTCTCCGGGTCGCGGCCCGCGCTCACGATGCCCCGCTCCATGCTGCGCACGCCCGAATCCAGATACAACTCCGCGGCCAGCGTCTGGCTGGGGAACACGTCCTGCGGCAGGTGCGGATAGAAGCGCTTGGCGTCGAGGAAAATGGCGTGTCCGCCCACCGGCTGCACGATCGGCACGCCCCAGTCGATCAGCAACTCGCCCAAATAGCGCACCTGGCCGATGCGCGAGCGCATGTGGTCATCCTGCACCGACTCCTCGATGCCGATCGCCAGGGCCTCCATATCGCGGCCGGCCATGCCCCCATACGTGTGCAGCCCCTCATAGATCACCACCATGTTGCGCGCCAGGTCGAAGACCTCTTCCTGGTTGACCGCCAGCCAGCCGCCGATGTTGACCAGGCTATCCTTCTTGGCGCTCATCCACGCGCCGTCGGTGTAGCTGCAGAACTCCTTGAGGATGGCGGCGATGGGCTTGTCCGCATAGCCTTCCTCACGCTCCTGGATGAAGAAGCAATTCTCGGCCATGCGCGTCGCATCCAGATAGATGCGGATGCCGTAGCGGTCGCACAGTTGGCGCAGAGCGCGCACGTTCGCCATGCTCACCGGCTGCCCGCCCGCCATGTTGACCGTGCCAGCCAGGCTGACGTAGGCAATCTGCTCCGCGCCCACGCGGTCGATCAGCGCCTGCAGCTTGTCCAAATCGACATCACCCTTGAAGGGATGCGGGCTGGTCGGGTCATGGGCCTCGTCGACGATCACGTCCACGAATGTGCCGCCCGCCAACTCTTGGTGCAGGCGCGTCGTGGTGAAATACATGTTGCCGGGGATGTACTGGCCGGGCTGGATGGCGGCCTTGCTGATCAGGTGTTCGGCCCCGCGTCCCTGGTGCGTGGGCACGACGTAGCGATAGCCATAGTATTGCCGGATGGCGGCTTCCAGGCGGTAGAAGTTGCGGCTGCCCGCATAGGCCTCATCGCCTGACATCATGCCCGCCCACTGCCGGTCGCTCATGGCGTTGGTCCCGCTGTCGGTCAGCAAGTCGATATAGACATCGTCCGAGCGCAGCAGGAATGTGTTATAGCCGGCCTCGGCCAGCGCCGCAGAGCGCGCCTCGCGGTCGATCATATGGATCGGCTCGACCATCTTGATTTTCCAGGGTTCGGCCCAGGAACGGCGGCCAAACTGCTGGCCCATCGTCTTGGGGAATACGTCAGACATGTGCGGTCTCCTTGCTGTGGGCGCGGAGACCGGCGCAGACGCTCAATCTCCGTGCGGCGAACGTGCAGGCAGGGGCAATGCGGTGGTGGACTTGGTTTCGGACAGCGCCAGGCTGGTGTTGATGCGCGCCACGCCGGGAATGGGTGTCAGCCGGTTGACCACGAAGCGCTCCAGGTCCTGCCGGTTGCGCACCACCGCCTTGAGCAAAAAATCGAACTCGCCGGTGACGTGGTGGCATTCCAACACCTCGGGAAACTGGCGCACGCTGGAGCGAAAGGCATCCAACCCCTCAAGCTGGTGCATCTGCAAACTGACGCTGATAAAACAGGTCATGTCGTAGCCCAGCTTGGCCTTGTCGAGCAGCGCCACGTAGCCGCGGATATAGCCGCGCTCGGTCAGACGGCGGACGCGTGCATGGGTGGCGGGCGGCGACAGGTTGATGCGCTGCGCCAGGTCGGCGTTGCTGATGCGCCCATCTTCCTGCAGCGTGCGCAGGATGGCAAAATCCAATTCGTCCAACTCGCTGTCTTGCGAATATCCTATCATGATTTCCTCCAGTTCCTCAATACTATCGCACAAATCCCGAAAATTTCCGAATATTTGCAACAGCAATTGCATCCTCACCGGTTGTTTATTCGGCAACGCACCTCACGCAGGCGGATACGCCGAATAAACAGCGGGCGCGGCGGGATCGCTCCGACAGAAGTCCATCGACAGCGCGCCCGGCCTCGTGTATACTGGGGACAACGCGCCTACACTCGCACACAATCGATCCGGCCCAACCCAGCGCCATGCCGCCGGCGTCGCTCCTATAGCATCCAGCCGGTGCGCAACCTCAGGAGGCACATATGTGGTCAACCAGCAGTCCGCCCAGCCCCCAGCGACGGCGGCGATCCGTCGCCGGCCAACTAGTCGCAGCCTTAGTTGCCGGCATCCTATTGGCAACGCTTCTCGCCGGCCATGCCCTCGCCGCCGGGCCGCCCTTGCAGACCTACTACGTGCCCGCGCCCGAAGACCAGGCCCTCGCCGCCTTGCAGACGCTCTACCCCGGCTACGAGATTTGCGGCGACATCCCGACCGGCAACGAAAGCCCCGCCGCGCCGGTCTACACCTATCTCTCGATCTCGGTGATCGCGGAAGGAACCGTTATCACCTATGACCATTGGGAAGACGGCTTCGAGCCGGACCCGGCCAACCCCGCCCAGGCGACTACCCAGGTCTGGGGTGACGGCGACGCGGGCAACGGCGCGCCGCCCGGCATCCCCGGCGACGTACTACACGGCGGCGCGGTCATCGTCCTGCAATCCCCGGTCGACCCGACCTCCCGGCAGAGCGTCGTCGACTTCGACGGCGGCGACAAAATCACCGCCACGCGCACCATCGCCGTTACCCGCTCGGCTTGGGCCGCCGGGCCGGACACGCGGCTCGCCGGCGCCCTAGAGGTCTATCCGCTTGACAAGTGGGGCGTGCATTATGCCGCGCCGGTGGGCGAAGACCCCGCGCTCAACAGCTCGGTCAACAACCTCTTCACCTACGCGGCTCTGGCGATCATGGCCGGCAGCGACAATACCTCCGTGTCCGTCGACCCCGACGCGGACGGCGCACCCGATCCGCCTGTGGTTCTCGACGAGGGCGAATCGCTCCTCGTCGAGGGCGTCTTGACCGGCGCCGCCGTCGACGCCAGCGCGCCGGTGCAGGTCGCGCTCATCACCGGCGAACGCTGCGAGAACTACGAATCGCGCTGGCTGACGCTCTTCCCCAGCGAACTGTGGAGCGACAGCTACTACAACCCGGTCGGCAAGATGCCCGACGCCTCCGCCGTCATGACGGAGACCGCCGTCTTCCTCCACAACCCCGGCCCGGCGGATCCGCTCGCCGTTCAGCACGAAACCGTCGCCGGCGCACAGCCCGCCGTCAACATCCCCGCAGGGGCGGTCATCAGCGTGACCATGCCGGTCGACTCCGGCGCGCATTTCTTCACCGACGACGGCAGCCCCTTCCAGGCCATCGTCGCCGTCGACACGGGCAATGACCGCAACATGGATTCGGACTGGGGCTTCGCCCTCATCCCCGAACGCCTGCTCACCCGCCAAACGCTGATCGGCTGGGGCGCTGGCCGCGACCCGACCAGCGCCCTCAACCCCGGCGAGAACGGCAGTCCAATCTGGGTGATGCCCGTGTATGACGACGGCGTCAATGGACCGGTCAACGTTTGCGTAGATTTCAACGGCGACAACGCCCCCGGTCTCGACGACGGCAACGGCTTCTTCTACGACACGCTGCTCACCCTCGACGAGTTCGAAAGCGCACGCGTCTTCGATCCGGACGGCGATCAGACCGGCGCGCTGCTCTACGTGTGCGATCCCGCCGGCGGCCGGCCGCCCAGCGCCAAGCTGGTCGCCGCCTGGGGCCAGGCGCCCGGCGTCGCCACGCCCGGCGAACCCGGGTTGGATCTCGGCACAGCCGCCCCGCCTGCCGCCGCTTTCGCCGCGCAAAAGACCGCCGCCCTCGCCACAGACGAAGACGGCGACGGCCTCGCCGGGCCGGGGGACACGCTGCTCTACGCCGTAACCATCCACAACACCAGCCGCGTCACCGTGGAGCAGGTGATCCTGAGCGACACGCTCCCGCTCGGCGTAACCTACGTCATCAGCACGACCGAACTCGACAACGGCAGCGGCCCTGCGCCCTTCCCAGACGGCGCAGTCGGCACGCCCTTCCCGCTCGACGAGGGCGGCGCACTCCTGGGCGACCTGCTCGTCAACGGCATCTTCACCGTCACCTTCCAGGCCATGATCGACGCCCCCTATCCGGGCGAAACGGGACGCGTGAAGAATACCGCCGACGTGACCGCGCTCGATGAGACCGTCGCCGTCGAGACGGAAACGCCCATCAACCTGCTGGCGCTGGAAAAAGCCACCAACGGCGAAGACGCCGACGCGCCGCCCGGCCCTACAATCGTCCCCGGCGATCCCGTCACCTGGACCTACGTCGTCTCCGTAACCGCGCAGGTGACCGTCGCCAACGTCGTCGTGACCGACAGCGTGTCCGGCATCACGCCGGTATACGTTAGCGGCGACGGCAACGGCAATTCCCTGTTGGAACCGGGCGAACAGTGGCTGTTCCAGGCTGTGGGCGTCGCCGTCGAAGGCCAGTACGCCAACCTGGGCATGGCGACTGGCGTCACTACGCTGGGCGACCCGGTGCAGGCCGGCGACCCCAGCCACTATTTCGGCCAGGGCGAATTCTTCCTCTACTTCCCGATCATCTTCTCCTACACCTCGCCCGAACCCTGTCCGCCGCCGGACGGCTGCCCGCTCGAAGGCCGCATTAAGGGCATGGACGTGCACGAGGAAACCGGCGCGCTCTATGTCGCCGCCCGCAACGTGAACGGGACCGCCGACCAACTGCTGAAGGTCGACGCCTTCACCTTCGAGATCGTCGCCCGCGCCGATACCGGCGCGCAGCCGTGGGGCGTGGTCGTCAACGAGACGACCAACCGCGTCTATGTCAGCAACTACGCCAGCGGCGATGTGCGCATCTACGACGCCGACACCCTCGCCCCGCTCGGCGATCCCATCCCCGTCGGCGCTAACCCCGGCCGTATGGCGATCCTCGAAGCGCTCGATACCGTCTTCGTCGTGGTGCGCGGGGACAGCAAGATCGCGGCGATCCAGGGCTTAGGGCCGGCGACGTTGGTGGACGCCGGCGGATCCGGGCCGTGGGGCATCGCCGCGGACCCGGTGCGCAACCACGTCTATATAAGCCACGCCGACTCGGTCAGCTTCTCGCTGCTGCGCCGCGTCAACGGGGCTTGGGCGGCGCAACCGGGCACTGGCAAGCTGGAGGACCGCACCCGGCTCTTCGGCCTGGCCTACAACGCGTCTTCCGGCAAGCTCTATGCGCCCTACGCCGACAAGGACGGCGCCTGGTTCGTAGACATATGGGAGCCGCACGCCTTTAGCCCGTGGGGACGGGTGACGCACACCCCCGTACCGACCGGCGGCGCGCTGAACGACCCTGACGTTGGCGGCGACGGCGTCGTCGTCAACCCCGTCACGGGCAACGTCTTCAACGCCAACACCGGCGCCGACAGCATCAGCGTGATCGACGGCGGCAGCAACGCCGCGCTGGCGACGATCGCCGTACTGGACGACCCGTTCCCCGCCGCAGTGGACGGCAAACGCAATATGGTCTACATCGGCCTGCGCGCGCCCGGCCGCGTCATCCGCATCGAGGACGCCTACTAAACGCGCTCACTTGCGATAGAGGCGATCTTTTGCCGCGAATTGTACGAAGCAAATTGCTCCACATTCGGTTCATTCGTGCAATTCGCGGCAGATTGCCGTGCGTCAGTCTGTTGCACTTGCCTCGTGAATGAGCGGCGCTGCGTCATAGCGGCGGGCATCCCTGCCGCCGGCCGCGGCGCACAAGCGGGCGCGACAAGTATGCCCGAATTCTGGGGCGCCCCATCTCTGTAATGAAGTTGCGCCCGCCCCATCGCCTGCGTTATACTCACCCTACCGATCCGACCCAGATCGGCCGCCAAGTTTACGGTCAATAGACGATTTAGCATAACCCTCGACGCAGCAGACTCGACGACATGTTTGCGGGACAAGCCGCAAACCGCTCGCCCTGTCGATTGCAACGCAACCCAGCATCTAGCCGCCATCGCGTCAGAGCGGTCAATGGGAGAATCGGCATTCTCAGGGTCGTTCCATGCTTGGCGGCGGCGATCGCGGATCTTCTGCCAGTAAAGCGCGTTGTCCGGCCGTTCGGCCCGCGCCGTTCCTCATTATCCGTTCACCTACAGCTTAGGAGGCAAGCATGTACCGACGTTTGACGACAATATTCTCACTGTTGTTTGTGCTCGTCCTGCTTGTTTCGGCTTGCGCACCGGCGGCAGCGCCCGCCGCCCCGGCTGCACCAGCCGCCGGCGAGGAAGCCGCACCGGAGAGCGAAGCCGCCGCCCCCAGCGGCGAAGAGCAGATCGAACTGCGCATCGCCTGGTGGGGTTCGCAGGACCGCCATGACCGCACCATCAAGGTCATCGAGATGTTCGAGGAATTGCACCCCAACATCGACATCGTATACGAGTTCGGCGGGTTCAACGATCACCTGACCAAGATGTCGACCCAAGCGGCCGGCGGCAATTTGCCCGACATCATGCAGCAGGACTACGCCTGGATCGGCGAATGGACGGCCCGCGGGCTGCTCATGCCGCTGGATGACTTTATCGCCGACGGCACGCTGGACTTCAGCAACGTATCCGATAGCGAGCTGGCGGGCGGACGCATCGACGGCAAGCTCTACGCCGTCAACCTGGGCACAAACTCTCAGGCCATCACCATAGACCTGGACGCGTTTGAACAGGCCGGCATCGAACTACCCCGCCCGGACTGGACATGGGAGGAGTTCGAGCAGATCGTTCTGCAACTGCACGATGAACTGGGCATCTGGGGCTTCGGCCCGCTGCTAGGCGATGAGCAGATCTGGGCGTCCATCTACCTAGGCAATGGGGAATGGCGCTACAACGACGAAGGCACGGCCCTGGGCTATGAGGACGACCAGCTCTACGCCGATCACCTGCACATGATCCTGCGCCTGCAAGAGGCGGATGCCATCCCCTCGCGCGAGGTCGAGGTGGCTGAATACACCGATACGCCGGTCGAGGCCCAGCCCATCGTGACGGGCGAATCGGCCATGGCCTACTTCTGGAGCAACCAGCTCGTAGCCGTCCAGTCGGCTGCCGGCGAGGAACGCAACTTCACGATGGTCCCGCTGCCGCGCGTCACCGGCGGACAGTCGGCCAACTATATGAAGCCCAGCCAGTTCTTCTCAATCACGTCGCAGGCCAAGCACCCCAAAGAAGCCGCGATGTTCATCGACTACTTCACCAACGACATCGAAGCGAACAAAGTCCTCTTGGCCGAGCGCGGCGTGCCGATCTCGTCCGAGGTGCGCGAAGCGCTCCAGCCTCTGCTCGGCAAGGCGCAGCTCGCCGTCTTCGATTATCTGGAACGCGTCGGCCAGGATGTCAGCCCGGTTCCGCCGCCCGACCCGGTGGGCCACGCCGACATCCGCAACAACGTCCTAAGGGCGTTGGTGGTCGACCCCGTACTCTACGGCCAGATCACGCCGGAAGAGGGCGTCCAGATCCTGCGCGAGGAAGCGTCGGCTATCCTGGCGAAGAACCAGTAAGGCCGGCCAGATCGGTTGGCGTTGCAGTTAGGATAAGCCGAATGGCGGGGACGCCGGTCGTCGCAGTCGCTTGCATCCAGAGAGACGGCAATGAACGGCGTCCCTTCGCCCTTCGCCCAGGCAGCCGCATACACCAGAGAGACAGAGGCGTATGACCCAAATGACACCCACCCCTGCCATGCCGGCGGCATCGCCGCCCGTCGCACGGCAGTCGCGGCGCAAAAAGCGGCGAAGGAACTCGCGAGAGCACAACCTGGCGGGCTACCTCTTCATCTCGCCCTGGTTGTTCGCCTTCTTCGCCTTCACCCTAATCCCGATCATCGCCTCGCTCTATCTGGCGTTCACCGACTACGACATACTGAGTGCGCCTACGTGGGTTGGCCTCGACAACTTCGAGCGCATGTTCTTGCGCGACTCGCGCTACATGAAATCGCTCAAGGCCACCTTCTACTACGTGTTCACGGCTGTGCCGCTGCGACTCGCCTTTGCCCTGTTCGTCGCCATGCTCCTAAACACGAAACGGCGCATGGTGGGCGTCTACCGCGCCGCCTACTACGCGCCCTCGATCGTCGGCGGCAGCGTGGCCGTCGCCGTCATGTGGCGCGAGATCTTCGGCCGCAACGGCCTGATCAACGCCATCTTCGACACGAACACGATCTGGCTCGGCAACCCAAGCACGGCTATCTGGACGCTCGTTCTGCTGGCCGTGTGGCAGTTCGGCTCACCTATGCTGATCTTCCTCGCCGGCCTCAAGCAGATCCCCTCCGAGCTGTACGAGGCCTCAGCCATCGACGGGGCCAACGGCTGGCATCGCTTCTGGAAAGTCACTATCCCCCTGCTGACGCCCATCATCTTCTTCAACCTGATCATGCAGACCATCAGCGGCTTCATGGTCTTTACGCAAGCCTTCATCATCACCGGCGGCGCGCCGCTGGATACGACCCTGTTCTATGCGCTCTATGTCTACCAGCAGGGGTTCGTCACCTACTCGATGGGCTATGCGTCGGCTATGGCTTGGGTGCTGCTCGTGATCGTCGCCTTCTTCACGGCAATTGTCTTCAAGTCGTCGTCCTACTGGGTGTTCTACGAGACAAAGGAGGGATAGACGCATGAGCGCCATAGCTCCTGACGCCTCAACCCAAGCCGCGACCGCCCCCGCTGCGCACCGCTCGCAGCAACAGCGCAAGGCGCTGCGCACCGTCTTTTATCACGTCAGCGTGGCCGCGGTCGGCTTCGTCATGCTCTATCCGCTCTTGTGGCTGGCGGCCAGTTCGTTCAAAGGGCCGAGCGAAATCTGGACCAATATCTCCTCGCTGATCCCGCAAGAGTTCACCTTTCGCAACTACGTCAACGGCTGGGCGGGTTTTGGCGGCATCACCTTCACCACCTTCTATAAAAATTCGTTCATCTACGCCGGTTTCGGCACGCTGATCACCGTGTTCGCCTCGGCCGTAGTGGCCTACGGCTTCGCCCGCATCCAGTTCAGAGGCAGAGACTTCTGGTTTGCGGCCATGCTTGCCACGCTGATGCTTCCGGTGCAGGTGCAGATCATCCCGCAATACATCGTCTTTAGCCAATTGGGGTGGATCAACACGTTCTGGCCGCTGCTCCTGCCGCGCATCGGCGGCACTGCATTCTTCATCTTCATGATCATGCAGTTCATCCGCGGCATCCCGCGCGAAATGGACGAAGCCGCCGAGATCGACGGCTGCGGCAAGGGGCTGATCTTCCTGCGCATCATCTTGCCGCAGATCACGCCCGCCCTCATCACCGCCGCCATCTTCTCCTTCTACTGGGCCTGGGAAGACTT
>CAZYSJ010000055.1:2771-13812 GCA_964649875.1 uncultured Caldilineaceae bacterium | reverse complement strand
CGCCCGCCCTCATCACCGCCGCCATCTTCTCCTTCTACTGGGCCTGGGAAGACTTCCTGACGCCGTTGATCTACCTGAACGACCCGAAGCTCTACACCATCTCGATCGCGCTGCGTTCCTTTGCCGACCCGTCGGCCGCCACGGATTGGGGCGCGATTTTCGCCATGTCGGCCCTCTCGCTTGTGCCTGTCTTCGTTCTCTTCGTCCTCTTCCAGCGCTATCTGGTCGAGGGCATCAGCACGACCGGCCTCAAGGGTTAACGCCCGCCGCGCTGTATCCCGCACATAAAAAACGCCTTCCAGGAAGCTCGCGGCTTCCTGGAAGGCGTTGGGTCTCGTCAACACGCCATATACCCTAGCGCATGCAGATTAGGCTCCCATCCCGCTATTTCTTCTTGTCTCCATAGGCGTGCCCGCCAAAGATGGCGCGGATCTCATCCGCCGATTTGGCGTTCTGCAAGGCGCTCTGCCGCTCCGCCTCGACCTGTTGCAGCTTGCGCACGTTGGCCAGCACCGCTTCCAGCTTGTCAGCGGGGAACTTGACCGCGCCGTTCTCGTCCATGTGGATGATCTCGCCAGGGGCCACGTCCATGCCGCCCACCGATACCGGCACGTTGACGGCGCGCACGGCCATCGCCCCATGCCCGGCGGTGACGCCGCTCAGCATATACTGGAAGCCCATCGGCCGCACCTCGTCCAGGTCGCGCGACGGCCCATTAGAGATCAAGCCCAGGCAGCCGATGGACTTCATGGCCGAGACCATGTTGCCGCCAGCCAGCCCGACCTTGTTGGCTATCTCCGGCGGGAAGTCCTGCTGGATCACCAGGATCGTCGGCTGCTTGGAAGCCGCCAGCGCGTCGATCACGTCGCCGAAGGTCAGGCGGTTGTAGTTGGGGTCGGGCAGCCCGTATACGCAGGTCACGGCATAGCCGACCAGCCTGCCCAATTCAGGATACATGCAGCGGATCGACGTGTCGGTGTACCAGTTCTCGGTCCAGGGATTGTACAGCCCCAGGCAAAGCGGGTCGGTCGGATAAGTCGCCACCACGTTGGTGATGGACGGCGTGTCGAAGTTCTTCAGTTCTTCCAACATCTGCTGTTCAGACAGCTTCTTCGTCATGATCGCCTCTTTTCTAGGTTAGTGAGATGTGCCGGTATAGGTTGCGGGGCGCCAGGAGTTCAGGCTTATGAGCCATGCCGGGCAAAGTCGCCGGTCGCCGTCGACACGCAGCGCCTGCCCTTTGCTATACGAGAAGAACAGGTGACGATGCTTTTTATTGTACCCGCTGAGCGCCGGATCGGTGAACTGACGCCGAAGCCGAAGAGCCCGCAACGCCCCTAAGACAAAAGACAAAATTGGGGATTGACTCAGAACAAACGTTCTGCTACAATGCACAACATGGTTCCTCGCAACGCGGCCGATCACAACGGGCAGAGCCGGCATCGCGCCTGAACCGCATCGATACGCGACCTAAGCGGTTTGTCACACAGCAAGGAGAGGACGATGAGCGCAATCAACTGGTTCGACATCCCCGTCACGGACATCAAGCGGGCCGTCAAGTTTTACAGCACGATTCTTGGCGCAGACCTGCAGATGATGGACTCCGGCGGAGATTCCGTCATGGCCATGCTGCCGATGGAAGGGGAGGGCGTCGGCGGCGCACTGACCCAGGCGGAGGGCTTTACGCCGAGCAAGGACGGCACGCTCGTCTACCTCAACGGCGGCGCCGACCTCAACGCCGTGCTCAGCCGCGTGGAGGGAGCCGGCGGCAAGGTGATTGTTCCCAAGACCGACATCGGCGAACACGGCTTCTTCGCCGTCTTCGAAGACAGCGAAGGCAATCACGTCGGCCTGCATTCGATGGGTTGACCCCAGCCGCGCACGCCCTACAGCTTATACCCCAGCAATGCAGAGGCCGGACCTTGCGCCAGGGTTCGGCCTTCTGCATTGAGCGCCCCGCTTGAGTGCGCTGCAACGGGCGGACACAGCGCTCATCTGTTATACTCCTTTGTGCCGAGGGGCTTTCTTCACGCCCCTGTCACACCGGCATCACTCCTACAATCGGGAGCTATGCAACATGCCCGCTTCACCCCTAATCGACAAATTGCTGGAGACATTGGACGACGCCGTCGTCGAGGATGTGCGCGTGGGCGCGTTTTGGACGGCCGTCGTGGCGCGGCGCGGGAACGAGCGGCGCTGCGGGCTGGCCGCAACCCTGCGCGAGGCCGAGCATATCCACGGGGCCGGCCCGTCCGTGCCGCAAGCAGGCCGGCTCATCGGGCGCAGCGCGCTGGAGTTGGCGCAACTGGCCCTCTCCTCCAGCCTGCTCGAAGCCTCCATCGGCATGGCGGCCGTCAACGCCCTCGTGACGCCGCCCCCAGGCCCCTGGAAAGAGGGCAACGCCGAAGAAGTCCTGGCCCGCGATGGGGCCGCGCACAAAGTGGCGCTGGTCGGGCATTTCCCCTTTGTCGACAGCCTGCGCCCGCGCGTGGGGACGCTGTGGGTTCTCGAACTGCATCCTCACGGCGACGACCTGCCCGCCGAAGCCGCTCCGCAGGTCATCCCGCAGGCGGACATGCTGGCGATCACCGCCACCACATTGATCAACGGCACGTTCGACGGGTTGCTGGCGCTGCGCCGGCCCGGTGCGCGCGTCATGCTTTTGGGACCGAGCGCTCCCCTCTCGCCCGTGCTGTTCGAGCATGGCATAAACCTGATCTCCGGCTCGCTGGTGGAGCGGATTGACCCCGTCCTGGCCGCGGTGAGCCAGGGCGGCAACTTCCGGCAGGTGCACCGCGCCGGCGTGCGGCTTATCAATATCAGCTGCGCCTAAACTTCGCCGTCCCTTGATCAGGCATAACGCTCGAAGGCGGGAGCCTCGCCGGGCGTGGGCGAGTTCTCGAAGCCGCCGCGGCGTATGACGGCCTCGCGGCCGCCGTATGCCGCCACGCGCGCGGCCTGGTCTGCCTTGGCCTGGGCGTCGACCGCCTCCGGGTCGAGCATGCTGCGCAACTCGCGCTCGAACGCCTCTAGCGTGGCGCGGTATGCATTTTCGCCTGCCAGGTCGCAGCGCTCCTCCGGGTCGGCGATCAGGTCGAACAACTGGGGCCGGTCGTTAACGTAATAGATATACTTGTAGCGGCGGTTGCGCAGCATGAACATGCCGTGCCGCGAAGCGAAGGCGTGATACTCGGACAGGACGGTGCGATCCTGATCCGGCGCAGCGGCGATCTGCCACAGCGACTGTCCGGGAAATTCGCGCTCCTCTGCGCTGCGCTCCACACCGACGGCTTCCAGCACGGTCGGGTAAAGGTCGACGAGTGAGACGGGCGTTTCGACCACGCGCCCGGCAGGAACATCCGGCCCGGCCGCGATGAGCGGGATGCCGGCCGACTCGTCGTAGAGATCGAACTTGCCCACCATGCCGCGTGCGCCCAACGCCTCGCCGTGATCCGCGGCGTAGATCACGCGCGTCGAAGCGGCCAAGCCCTGTGCTTCCAGCGCGTCGAGCACGCGGCCGATCTGCCGGTCCAGATAGGTGCAGGCCCCATAATAGGCCGCAGCGAGCCGGCGCAGTTCGCCTTCCTCGAAGGGCGTATCGTAGGCGAAGAAGCGGCGGAAATAGGCCAGCGCCGGATGATCCGGCCATTCGTCGGCGCGCCATTGGGGCGGCAGGGGCAGGTCATCCGGCGGATACAGGTCAACCAACTCCGGCGGCGCGATGTAGGGCGGATGCGGACAGACAAAGGAGAGGAACAGCGTCCAGGGCTTGTCATCCTGGCGGCGCGCGGCCAGCCATTCACAGGCGCGGTTCGCGTTGCGCGCGTCGTACTGCAAGTAGGTGGAGTCGCCCGGCCCCGCCTCGAGCACGCCGGGCCGCTTGTTGCGCAAAGGCGGGTTGTCGCGGACGCTGCCCAGTATGTCGCCCACGCCTTCGACGACGTGCAGCGGGTCGATCTCCTGCGAAAAGCCGTGGTCATTGCCGCGCCCGCTGAAATGCAGCTTGCCGATAGAGTCCGCCCGCAGCCCCTGGCTGCGCAGGCGATGATGCCAACTGGGAATCTTGCCGTCGTAGGGGAAGGCGTTATCCCAATAGCGAATCTGGTGGACATAGCGACCGGTGGCGAGGCCGGCACGCGCCGGCACGCAGATAGGGCAGGTCGTATAGGCGTTCGCAAAGCGCGCGCCCCGTTCGGCCAGCCGGTCGAGGTTCGGCGTGCGCACGAACGATTTCCCGGCGCAGCCCATCGCGTCGCGTGCATGCTGGTCAGAGAAGATAAAGAGGAGGTTGGCGGGTTGCACAGCTTGACCCCTATTTCTAGATCGGTGACAGGTCTGACGACGGGTCCGACAGTTGGCCCTAAGAGGATGATAGCAGGGATTGGCGGAGAGGCGAAGGATGGCAGCGCGAGCTTTGAACATAAGGGCGCCTTCCAGGAAGTTCGCAGCTTCCTGGAAGGCGAAGGCAATCCCTCTTTACGTCTGCATCTTGCTACCGCTCGATCGGCATGCCCACGGAATTGCCCCACTCTGTCCACGAACCGTCGTAATTGCGCACATTGGGGAAGCCGAGCAGGTAGGACAACACAAACCAGGTGTGACTGCTGCGCTCGCCGATGCGGCAGTAGGTAACGACCGGTTCGGCGGGATTAAGGCCCTGCTCGCCCAGATAAAGCGCACGCAGTTCCTCAGCGCTTTTAAATGTGCCGTCCTCGTTGGCAGCGCGCGCCCAGGGTACGTTCTTCGCCCCGGGGATATGGCCGCCGCGCAGCGCCCCTTCCTGCGGGTAGTCGGCCATGTGCAGCAATTGGCCGCTATACTCGCCGGGGCTGCGCACATCCACCAGCGGCAGGCCCGCCGCCTGATGCGCCCGCACTTCGTCGCGGAAGGCGCGAATCTTGCTGTCATCGCGCTTCGGCGCGGGGTATTGGCTGGCCGGATAGCTCGGCTTCTCTTTGGTCAACTCTCGGCCTTCTGCGATCCACTTGGTGCGTCCGCCGTTCATCACCTTAGCATTGTCGTGGCCGAAAAGCTGGAACACCCAAAAGGCATAGGTCGCCCACCAGTTGTTCTTGTCCCCATAGAAAACCACCGTAGTATCCGGCGAGATGCCGTTGCGCTGCATCAAGGCGGCGAACTGCTCCGGGTTGACGTAGTCGCGCACCACGAGGTCATTCAAGTCGGCGTGCCAGTCGATGTTCACCGCGCCGGGGATGTGGCCGGTATCGTACAGAAGAATGTCTTCGTTGCTTTCCACCAGGCGTACATCAGGGTCGTGCAGGTGGTCCGCCACCCATTGCGTACTGACCAGAACGTCAGGTCGTGCGTAGTTGTCGCTCATCCTAATTCTCTCCTCTATGTTAGTCTGTATGTTAGTCTGTGCATGCTAGTCTGAAGCAGACGCAGTTTCTTCTCTGCCAGGCGCTTGCATTCGCCTGCTTGCATACGCTTCCGGCGCCTATTATGGGCCGGAGCAACTCGTCGGGGATGTACCAGCGCTTCCCGGCGAGCGGCGGGTTGCGGCGGAAAAGCCGATCAACGGCCCGCGCTGGGTCAGCGGTCGTCAAGCCTTTTTGAGCGAAGCCTTTTAGAGCGGCAAATGGATTCGACGGCAAGGCGGCTGCACGCGATGCAGACACAGCGTCGCAGCAGCGGCTATGGCAAGTGACGAGGCGGAAAGCGAGCCGGCGACCGGCTAACTACACGAGCAGAGCCGCTGCGCACAGATCGAACAGGCGCAAACAGCGGAGAGACGGGGAAGCGTCCAGGAATGCGGGGAATTTGCGGTTAGGTTGCGCCATCTGCCGGCGCTCCTAGAGTCCTTCATGCATTCTCCTTTCCGGTTCGACAAGACTCCGCCGGGGGACGTGGCGGCGAGTATAGTCCAGACGCCGCGCGCTGTCAAACCGCCGAAACGGATCGAGTCCGTTCCTCACTCCAAGCCGTACACTTCAGACAAATAACGGTTCCAACCCGCCACGAACTCCTCTTCCGAGGCGTCGAATACAATCTCGATCAATTCGGACCACGAAGCCGCTTCCGACAAGCCGTCCAGCAGGGCGGGCAGCGCCTCTCGCCCGGCGCGCGCCACGCTGTATTCCAGGAGCGTCTCGGCAGCCATGTAGCGCCACAACGCCGTGTCGCGACCCGGCTGCCCCTCCACCTGGAATTCCGTCAGGTCCGCCAGCCGCAGGGGATAGCTGCCGGCGGCATAGGCCGCGAAGATCTTCTGCGCTTCGCCGCGCCAGGGCGTAGGCAGCTCCAACAATTCGGCGCGCAGCCAGCCGCGCAGCGCGCTGAGAAACAGGCCCCAGTTCTGCAACTGCGCGGTGTTCATGATGCGTTCGCCGTTCAGCGCATGGGCGATGATGCGGTTCAGAACCGTACTCGCCACATAATCCGCGTCGCTCTGGCTTGCGTCGACCTGCGCCAGGAGCGGCGACGTCAATTCGATGTCCCCGCCGCTCCAACTGCGCGTCTGCACCAGGTCGGGCCGAACGATCACGACGATCTTCTCCGATGCAGAGGGCGGCTCAACGTCGAGCATGGCGTGGAGTTCCAGATAGGCGGCTTCCAGTTGAGCGGCGGCGGTCGTCACGGCCTGGGCGTCCGGCGCGTGATAGAGGAAAACCAGGTGAGAAGTCTCCAGCGTCAGTTGATCGCCCCAGTATTCCGCCGGCGGCAGCGTACGCAGCCACGTATAGCCTGCCCGGCGGTAGAAGCGCGTCTCGCGCTGGACGGAAGTTTGCCACCAGTTGATGCGCGGCTGCGTAACCTGTACGGCGGCTCGCACGAGGTCTTGGCTTAAGGGCTGGGCTGAAAGCAGCAGCAACCGGCGGCCGCCAAAGGCGGTTCTGCCGGTCCCCCACCCGCCGCGCCACTGGCTGATCCAGACGTCCGCCACCTGCGGGTCGACCAGGGATTTGTACTGATTGGGGTCGGACGCAGCCCAGGCTTCCTGCTCCATAACAAGGATGGCGACCAATTCCTGTTCGATCTGCATCCGCTGCTGTTGGGCGGGAGAGAAAGCCGCGCTCGCCGTCGCCGCCGCCACGACAAGCAAGGCGGCCAACGTGCGCAGCAAAACCAACGTGATCCAGCGCTCCCGATCCGGCGTCGAAAGCTGCGGCATCTCCGCGCTCATGTCTGCGCCAAAGCGCAGAAACTCCTCTTCGCCGGTGCGCCATTCAAAGCCGATGCGAGGGGCCATGAGAAACCTCCCCTGCGAACCATGTCGCCGCTCAATCTGCAACAGGCCCCCGATCATAGGGAAGGGCGGGCGGGCTGTCAAACGCGCAAATTCCGGCGAGGCGCAGATTGGGGACAAGCCGCGTGCTGAACGCCCCGCAGCCTGTAGGCGCAAGAGCGAATTTCACACATCAGCCAACTTGTCGTACAGCCAAAACAAAGAAACGGAGTTTCTGCGCAGAAACTCCGTTTCTTTGCCCGTTTTAT
Organism: uncultured Caldilineaceae bacterium; assembly: GCA_964649875.1. Classification (GTDB taxonomy): domain Bacteria; phylum Chloroflexota; class Anaerolineae; order Caldilineales; family Caldilineaceae; genus JASGTU01. Next base: position 6,357 of record CAZYSJ010000055.1, on the reverse strand, counting down.
GAGAAGTGCAGTTCGTCCCCTTACGCGTCGCCCAAGTCACGGGCGGCGGGAAGGCCGTACATGCCCACGGCTTGGCGCACCGCGGCCAACACCGCCGCGGCGGTTACATCCGCCGCGGCCGCGCCGATCACCCCTGGATCGGCTTCGACATCGCCCAGCGACAGGGCGAACAGGGTGTCGCCGTCCATCGGCGTATGCACCGGGCGGATGGTGCGCGCCAGGCCGTCGTGGGCCATTTGCGCCACCTTTGTCGCCGCCGACTTGGTCAGCGCGGCGTTAACGGCGATCACGCCGATGGTCGTATTGCCCCCGCGCAGCGGTTGAGTCGTCAGCGCTTGCTCCATCACCTCCTGAGAACCGGCGAAACCGCCCTCCTGCCGCCGCGCGCCGGCGATAATGCGGCCGTCTGCCGGGTCGATTACATCGCCTACGGCGTTGACGGCGACCAGGGCGGCCACCACCAGGTCAGACCCGATGCGGCGACTGGCCGAACCGATGCCGCTCTTGGTCGCCTGCGCCATGCCCAAGGCCTTGCCCACCGTAGCGCCGGTCCCCGCGCCGACACAGCCCTGTTCCGCCGGTTCGTCGTGGGCGGCTTCACACGCGGCATAGCCCGCCGCCGCGTCCGGCCGCACATCAGCCCGGCCCGGCGCTAGGTCAAAGAGGATAGCCGCAGGTACGATCGGCACCTTCGCCACGCCGACATCGAAGCCGTAACCCCGCTCTTCCAGCCAGCGCATCACCCCATCTGCCGCGGCGAGACCAAAGGCGCTGCCGCCGCCTAACAGCACGGCATGCACGCGATCCACCGTACAGGTTGGGTCGAGCAGAGCAATTTCTCTCGTTCCAGGCGCGCCGCCGCGCACGTCTACGCCTGCGACCGCCCCCTGCGAGCACAGGACGACCGTGCAGCCGGTCCCCGCCGCTTGGTCCGTCCAATGCCCGACGCGCACGCCCGGAACATCCGTCAACGAATGCTTCATAGAATCCTCTTCTCAATAGCCTTGATTAGCAATGAAATGGCAAAACAAAACGCCGGGCCCCCTGAGCCAAGCCCGGCGCACATCATCTTCCCAACATCGAACGGCGTCCGGCGGCTCAGCTTGGCTCTTCGGCCAACTCAAGTTGCACCGCAAACTCCTTACCGTCGCGCAGAAGCGTAACCGTCACCACGTCGCCGACGCGGTAATTGTCTTCCAGCAGGACCTCCAGCTCCTCCAAGCGGCTGACCGGCACGCCGTCGACCGCCAGCAAGATATCGCCGCCGATATAGACGCGCTGGTTGCCGATGATCGCCTCGCTTTGCGCCCCGCGCACGCCCGCCGCCGCCAGCGGCGCGTTGTCATACATCTGGACCAACAACAGCCCTTGATCGACCGGCAGCTTGAGTATCTCGGCAAGGCCAGGCGTAACGGAATAGGCGTAGCGTATGCCCAGCCAGGGATGGCGATAACGCCCCAACGTCAGCAGGTCCGGCAACACGCGGTGAATCGTGTCCACCGGCACGGCAAAACCGACGCCGGCGCTGGCGCCCGTCGGGCTGAAGATGGCCGTGTTGATGCCGATGACGCGCCCGCTGCTGTCGAGCAAGGGGCCGCCGGAGTTGCCGCGGTTAATGGCTGCGTCCGTCTGAATGATGCCGGTGATGGTGCGCCCATCCTGCCCTTCCAGCGTTCGGCCCAGGGCGCTGATCACCCCGGTGGTCAGCGTGCGTCCAAATTGCCCAAACGGGTTGCCGATGGCGATGGCGCGCTGGCCCACGCGCAGGTTGGCGGATGTGCCCAACTCCACCGGCTCCAGCAGTTCAGCCGGCGCATCCACGCGGATCAAGGCGATATCGTTGCGCCGGTCAAGGCCGACAACCTGGGCGGTATAGACCGTGTCTTCACCGAAGTTGACCTCTATGCGCTCGGCCTCGGCGATGACATGGTAATTGGTCAAGATGTGGCCCTGGCGGTCCAGCACAAAGCCGGAACCGGCGCCTTCTTCAGGCGTCACCTCAAAAAAGAAATTGCGCCGCAAAACGCGCGTTGTGATCGAAACGACGGAAGGAGACACCCGCTCGTACACGTCGACGATGCGCCGCTCTTCAATATCCAGCCCTGCCGCGTCCACAAGCGCCGCGACAGAGCCGCCCGCCGCAACATCGACGGCAGCAGGCGGCTGGGGCGCGGCGTTCTCCGCCAAAGGCGTTGGGCTGGGCGCAGGCGTCGCCTGCCGATCCGAAGGGTAGAGTTGCTCGACGAGCCGTCCGGCCTCAACGCAGCCGCTTGTCCCCACGATCAACAGCACGGCCGCGATCCAAATCGCCGCGCTCAGTTGCCGCTTCTTCTCGCTTCGTACGCTTTGCGCATCCATCGACGCCTCGCTTTCCACCCTACGCGCATTGTATCACATCCGCAGAGGGAAGCAGGAGCAGGTCATAAAGAAGGGGATGGCTATCGCGCTCAATACGACGGCCATCCCCTTTAGTTCAACGCTATTATGCTAATTTGCCGGCAAGCGAAGCCGGTTAATCGCCCTCGTCGTGAGAGCCGTTGGCCCCGTTTGCGCCGTTAGAATCGACCGGCAGCCAGTGATCGGCGGGCGGGCGGCGATGTTGCGCCTCGGCAGTTAATGACTGGCCGTTGCGCCCGTGACCGGCATACAGCGGACAAAACTTATAGCCGACCCCGCGCACCGTCACCAAACGTCGCGGGTTAGAGGGATCGTCTTCCAATTTCTTACGCAGCCGGCGGATCGCCAGTTCCACAATATTCGAATTGGTGTCGTTGGCCTCATAACCCCAGACCGTCTCCAACAGACGGTCCTTACTCAACGGGCGGTCTGCGTTCGTCATGAGGTTGTGCAACAGCCGGTATTCCGTGCGCGTCAATTCGACCAAGCTGCCGGCCACCGTCACAGCGCGCAGGTCGCTGTCGAGCTTCACGTCGCCATGCTCCAAGACCTGCACGAACTCGCTCTCCGTGCGGCCGGTGGCGCGGCGCAAAATGGCGCGGATGCGCGCTTCCACTTCCTTAAAGGTGAAGGGCTTGGTGATATACGTATCCGCGCCCAACTCCAAGCCCAAAACGATGTCGTCAGGCCGGTTCAACGCCGTCAGCATGACGATAGGCACGTCGGACAGCTTGCGAATGGCCCGGCATACATGAAAACCGTCCATGCCCGGCATCAAGATGTCGAGCAGTACCAAATCGAAATGTTGGGACTCGAACAAGCTCAGCGCTTCCGGCCCGTCGGTTGCGGTGACCACCAGGTAGCCCATGCGCTGAAGGGATAATTGCAATAAATTGCGAATCACTTTCTCGTCATCAACTACCAGCACGCGCACGCTGTCGGCGTCGTATACGCCGTCAGACGCCAACGGATCGGGATCGTCAATTGGTTTACGCCTAGGTGTCGGATATTGAGGCATGAAAAACTCCCGCCATACGCTAGCTGACCAGCCGCCTGCCGCCGCAGCACTTCTGTCTGACATCTGACATAGCGGCGAATGGCGCTGCGCCACGCCTACTATTTGTCTGTCTCGTCTATACCGCTGTCTTGTATACCGCTGTCTTGGTGCTGCTGTCCGTGTTGCTGTCAC
>CAZYSJ010000055.1:0-2671 GCA_964649875.1 uncultured Caldilineaceae bacterium | reverse complement strand
TATACCGCTGTCTTGTATACCGCTGTCTTGGTGCTGCTGTCCGTGTTGCTGTCACAAAAGGGGCGCCCCTGTCATTGACGCCGCCTTTCTTTACACCCATCATATCATGCTAAAAACGCCCCGACATCATACAAATGCCGTAGAAGCGCAGCCAATCTGTGCCGCCAAACAGACGGAAACAGGAAGGCTAAGTTTGTACGTCGTCTAGGCTAGTCAGCCCTTCCTTGAGCGCGTAGAGGGCGGCTTGCGTGCGGTTCGCCAAATGCAGCTTGCCCAAAATGTTGCTGACATGGGTGCGTACAGTCCGCTCGCTGATGACCAACTTATCGGCGATGTCCTGATTGGACAGACCGCGCGCCACCAGCACCAGCACTTCGGCCTCGCGCTCGGTCAGCGGCTCGTCAGAAGGCGGCAGCGTCGAAGGCCGGTTCAACTCACGGATGAGCTTGCGCGCGATCGCAGGGTGCAGAGAAGATTCGCCGTTATACACATCGCGAATAGCCTGCAACAAATCCTGGGTGGAGGTTTCCTTGAGCAAATAGCCCAGGGCGCCGGCCTTGATGGCGGCAAAGACCTTGTCGTCATCCGAATAGCTGGTCAGCACCAAGATGCGCGCACTCGGATTCTCACGCTTGATCTCCTCGATAGCCTCGATGCCCGTCTTGCGCGGCATCATCAGGTCCATCAAGATCACATCCGGCTTGATGGCGCGCGTCTTCAGGACGGCTTCCACCCCGTCGGCGGCCTCCGCCACAACCTCAATGCCGTCCACACCTTCCAACAGAGCGCACAACCCGCCGCGCACTACCGTGTGATCTTCCGCGATTAATACGCGAATTGTCTCAGACATCGGGGCTTCTCCTCCACAACTATGGGCCCCCACTACGGGCAACAACCGATGGCGATTATTAAGCGTACGACTGATTGGCGTACAACCGTGGCTTGGCGCTGTCGTCTACTGCCGCTCTTGGCAATCATCGCCCGGCAATCATTAAAGCGCTCGCGTCTGCGCCTGTATCGCCGCGGCACAACCCGGAGATAACCTAGCGATAACCTGGGGATAAGCTGCGCAAACGTTATCCCCGCCTATCCCCGTTTTCCTGCCGGCATGTTGTCGAACGGGCGTCTGCCACAACATCTTGTATCCGGAGCGCATTGGGCAGGAAATGTCTTCCCGCCTATTCTACCGTCATACCATGAATTATTCAACAGCCCCATCCGCCCGGTCGTGTAGCCATCTAGGACATTCCAGCGCAACTGCCGCTAGATGTAGGGGGCGGCGGCGGAACGCAGCGACGCCGATCTTGCTTTTCCCCGTTTTCCCCAGGGCCTACTGAGAATACTATCTTTTATATGATCTTATTCCGGGTGAATCTGATTGGAAAAACTATCCCCATATCGCATAGCAATAACTCAAGGTCTGCGCATGCCGGGCGTTTCATCCGCCATGCGATGGACAATGATGGGATGCAACTGCTCATCTTCGCTGTCGGGCAATACGATATTGCTCGGATTCAAAAATGACAGCGGATCGATGAACCCGCCCCACCCATCGAAACGGTTGTAAGGCGTCACGCGGATCGCAAAGTGGAGATGCGGCTCCACGTCCAGACGATTGGGGCCGGAAACAGCGATCACGTCGTTGCGCTTGATCAGCTGGCCCGCCTCCGCTTGCACCTCGCCAACGTGCGCATAGAAGGATTCGCCCCAACGGTGCTCGATCTTGATGTAGCGCTCAAAGCCGCCGGCCTCAAAGCTGATCGCCATGATGCGCCCGTTGTCCACGGCGAACAGGTTCGTCCCGATCGGCATGGCGAAGTCGATGCCGGGATGCCCTTTGAGAGCGATGCTGTTGTACCGATACTGCGCATAGTGGTCGGGGTGTTGTCCAAAAAACTGGATGACCTCGTGCGTGCCGTCGAAGGGCGTGCTCAGATAGATGCCTTCCGGCTCGTACAGTCCTGTCTCCAGCGGTTGGTTCATAAAACGGTATTTCATTGTGCGACCTGCACTTCTCCGGCTTCTCCGTATCGATGCAGATAAGCGTCTTGCAGACGCAATTCTAACGAGATTCTAGCGCATAGAAAAGACATACGGTTGTAAAATTGAAAACGTTGCTGCAAACGAATTCGACAATACGCAGCGCCCTGTTTATACTGGTCGCGCACGAAAACAAGGTTGCGACCGGATTTAAGCCAAGGTTCTAGTGTACATCAACCTGGCTCGACGCAGCAATCTTTGACAGGGAAATGGATGCGGGACAGTTGCCGGCGGGCGACTGTCGCCTTGTATAGGGCCTTGGGGCTTTTCGGGTTTCTTAATAGAACGTCAAGTCGAGCGTTGGCGACGACCGGGGCATGTCCGGCGGCCGGTCAAGGAAAAAGGGGAGAACAGCCGTGCCTATCTACGAATATGTCTGTCAGGATTGCGGAAACGAATTTGAACGGATTCAGACGTGGTCCGATACCTCGACGCCTACGTGCAGCGTGTGCGCCGGCAGCAATGTGGTGCGACGCATGAGTCCGCCCGCGATCCACTTCAAGGGCAGCGGCTGGTATGTAACGGACAGCAAGAAGGGCAACAAGAACGGCGCCGTCGACCACAGTTCTAACGGCAAGAACGGCGCAAGCAAGAATGGCGGCGAAGAAAAGAGCGCAACCGCCGATGCCGC
>CAZYSJ010000054.1:0-29524 GCA_964649875.1 uncultured Caldilineaceae bacterium | reverse complement strand
TCGGCGTAAATCAGGAAGGGGGCCGGCGAGAAATCCACCGCGTTGCGGAAACGCTGTTCGCTTTCGCGCAGGGTTTCCTCCATGCGCTTGCGCTCAGTCACGTCCGCGGCGATGCTCATCACGATCCGGCGACCATCGGCCAGATGTCCCAGAGGGGCAGAGCTAAAAGCCCATATCCGCCGCATGCCGTCTTTGGTCGTGATCTCGTATTCGCCCTCATCGACCGCATCGGCGAGGGCGAAAAGCGCTGAGACGCCAGCTTTGACCTCCTGGCGACGACCAGAATCGTAAACACGCTGCAGCCAGGCGTCGACGGTAGGGATCTCGGTATGGGTATAGCCGGAAATCTCGGTCCACGCGCGGCTGATGTTGAGAACCTCGCCGTCCTCTGCAAAGATCATGATCGGGAAAGGCGCAAAATGCACGGCGTTGCGGAAGCGCTGCTCGCTTTCAGCCAAGACGCGCTCGGCCTCGCGGCGCTCGGTGACGTCGGCGAACATGACGATGATCTCATCTTCGCTGTAGCGGAGTTTGTAGAGCGTCATGTCGACCGTTCGCACATCGTCCTTGCCGTTGCGGATACGCGCCTCTACCGTCCGCGCCGTGCCGCCGGCTGCCGTCGCTTGCATCTGCCGCTTACGTTCATCTTCGTCCGCCCACAGTTCCATCTCGTAAACCGACCGGCCGATCATCTCCTCGCGCCCGCGCCCAAAGAACGCGGCGTAGGCTTGGTTCAGGTCGATGATCCGGCCGTCGGACAACGTGCGATAGGCAATAGGATATGGGCTGTCGTAGAAGATGCGAGTCAGGCGCTCCTGCGCTGCGCTGAGCTTCTGTTGTGTGCGCCAATTGGCCCGGTCGCGCTTTAGGAGCGAAGCCAATGCCACCGTGGCGACGGGATAGAGCAGCAGCACAGGCGCGCTAATCGACCGTAGTACCGGCTGCCGGTTAGCCTCAGGCAAAGCAAAGGTCCACAGCAGCATGACGACATGCACGACCACGCCGAGGTTATATAGCTCGATCAAGCGCACGGCGTCGGGCGGCAACCCGCGGCGGGCAAGATGGAAGCGCCAGGCCAAGCCCAACGCCGTGGCAGTGATGATCGTCCCCACGCCCATCCACACGCCGCCGCCCCCTACGGTTAACCGGTAGAGTATGGCGATGAGGGCGCCGATCAGGGTGGGAATATGCCCGAAGAAGAGCGCAGACACGCTCATCAACACCGTTCGCGTGTCGAAGATCAGACCCGGCGCCAACTCCCAGGGCGTCATCATCAGGGCGATAGCGATGCCGCCGATGGCAAGGCCGGACAAAATCTGCATGCGGCGCTGCAGTGCCGCCGGCGCGCGGTAGGCAAGGTTGTGGAGGTTGCCCAATACCATGAGCAACGCCACATTGTAGATCAGAGTGACGAACACGTCTTTCATTGGGGGCTTTCTCAGCAGGCGCGCCGTCTTGGTCGCGTGGTCTTGAACAATCCCATCCTACGACGCCGGGGGACGGCGCGCAACCGGCGAATGTCGTAGAAGACGCCGGCGCCTCACCGATCCTTCGAATAAAGGACCGGCAGATGCAAACAAGAAACCCGCCATGTGCGGACAGCAGTTCGGGTTTGCAGCGGGAGAATGGATTTCATTTATTCTCTACGCGTGAGGCGGCTTCTGTCAAGAGGGGATTTTGCGAGATGCTGCGCGCGCCTGCGGTGAACGACGAAAGCGTCAATGGCGATCCTCGCCTTGCCGGTTTGCGCACGCGCCGCCCGGCGTGTACGATTGTGGCGTTATGCGCATGAGCCGTATCCGCCTCGATCCGTATCTGCTCCTGCTCTTTGGCCTGAGCCTCTTTGCCGCAGCGCCCCTCTTGGCGCCGGGCTATTTCTACGGCGCTCACGACGGTCGTCACAGCGTTTTCTTCGCGCGCATGTTCGACGAGGCGATCCGCAGCGGCGCGCTGTGGCCGCGCTGGGCGATGCACCACAACCAAGGCTACGGCTACCCCACTTTTCTGCTGCAAGCCCCGCTGGCTTTCTATGTCGTCGAAGCGTTCACCCTGCTCGGCTTAGGCATCACCCAGGCCGTCAAGGCGGCGTGGGCCGTCGCCCTCTGGGGCGGCGCTTGGGGCATGTATTCCCTGGTGCGCATTTGGATCGCGGAGACTTGGCACGAACAGGCGACACAGAGACAAGGGGCGCGTGTCGCTTCGACAACGGCCTATGCCAGCATGGCCGCGCTGATCGCCGCGCTGCTCTACGCCTACGCGCCCTATCGCCTGCTCGACGTCTACGTGCGCGCCGCGCTGGCCGAAACCATGATGATCGCCTGGTTTCCCTGGGTATGCCTGGCGTTCGACCGGCTGATTGTGCGCGGGACCGCTGCGGGCCGGCAGAGCAGGCTGCTGGTCGCCGCCCTCAGTTACGCCGCGCTGCTGTTGACCCACACCTTCGCGCTCGTCGCCTTCACCCCGCTTCTAGCCGCCTTTGTCCTCTTTCGCATTTGGACCGTATGGCGACGCGACCGAGAAACGCCGGGCATTGCGCCCTCGCCTAACCGGAACGCAGATCTAGGCCGTCTCGTGCTGCTCGCCGGCGGCGCAGGCATCGCCGCGCTGCTGCTGGCCGCGATCTTCTTAGTCCCGCTCTTCGTGGAGGGGCCGCTGCTGGTGCAGGAGGAATGGACGCGCGACACCTATCACTACTCGCGCCATTGGGTGCAGTGGGGGCAGTTCTTCAGCCCGTTCTGGGGATACGGTTACTCGGACGATCCTGCAGGGGCCAACGATGGAATGGGCTTTCAGTTGGGGGCGCTCTCGATCATGCTCTTCATCGCCTCTCTTTGGCTGCTCTGGCGCCCCGATCCCGGCAAGCCGCGCCGGCGCGACGACTCGCGCCGGCTGATGGGGTTTTTCGTAGGGGCTTCTCTAATTGCAGCGGCGATCATGACGCCGGGCGCACAGCCGCTCTGGGATAGCGTCCCCCTGATTGCGGTCATCCAATTCCCCTGGCGCCTGCTGGCGCTGACTAGCTTTTCGCTCAGCGCTCTGGGCGGGCTGGCGCTGTGGCAGATGGCGCAGACGGATGACGGCGCATTCAGCGGACGACACGCCGAGCGCGCCTTGCTGGCGATCGCCTTTCTGGTCTCTTGGTCGAGCTATCCCTACAGCAGTCCCGAAGACTTGCAGCCGGTGGAGCCGTGGCGCGAGGATGGTCGCGCCGTCATGGAGTTCGAGCAAGCGCATCCGGACATGATTGGGACGACGCGCTGGGTAGAGGAGCGCCCGGTGACCTCGCCGCTCACCGATCAGTATTTACGGGAGGATTTTTCATACGACGCGCTAGAGCGGCTCGGAATCCTGTCGGGCGAAGGGGAAGTGCTGCGCAACTACAGCCTCGGACACGCCTTTGGCGGCGAGGTAATGATGGCTGCGCCGGGCGTGGTGCAGATTCGGCTCTATGAGTTTCCCGGCTGGCAAGTGAAGGTCAACGGAACGCCGGCCCCGCATCGCGTGTCGCCGCCCTACGGCTTGATGGAAGTGGACGTCCCTGCCGGACGCGTGCAGATCGACGTGTGGATGGGCGGTACGCCGGCGCGCACAGCCGGCGCGGCAATATCGGCGGCGACCCTGGCGATCCTGGCGGGCCTGTGGCTGTACGGGCGACGGACGACCACAGCCGCCCGCAACGCATCACAGCGGTGACGGCGAACAACAGCCGCACAAAGCGCGATATACTCGGACGTACGCTTAGGTCATTCGCTCGGGCCGGCGCAATTTGCGCAGGTAGAAGGCGTGTCCGCTGTAGTGCATCTCGACTAGCCGCCCCTGCGCCACGAGCGCCTCGACCAACGGCCAACCGGCGCCGGCCCGAACCAGAAACTCATCCACAGCATCCGCACGCATGGGATGCACCGCGGTGATGGCAAGCAGGTCCTCCGCAGGATCGCCCGTCTGCGCAAAGGCGTTGCCTTCGTAGCCGATGAGGTACTCCACATGCGCAATTTGCTCGGAATAAATGTGATAGGCGCGGTTGATCGTCGCTTCATCCGGCGGCAGAACCCACTCCTCCGCCGGCGGGCGCGTGGGGATGGCGAGGTAGGCTGTGGACGGCCGAAGTCGGGCGATGAAGCCGGCTGTGGCGGCGAGGGTTGGCGGGCTGTCGTTGACGCCTTTTACCAGCATGGTCTCTGTTACCAGCTTGCCGCCGAATGAGGAGGCGAACGCCAGCGCTCCGTCCAGGATTTCGGACAGAGAAAGCAGTCGATCCGGCCGGTCGATTTTGTGCCAGACCTCTTCGGTCACCGCGTCAAACTTAAGCGAAACCCAGTCCGCCTTGCTCAAGTCTGCGCGCACGGCCTCGTCGCCCATCAACGACGAATTGGTGATCACGGCGACGGGAATGCCCAACGGCTTCAGGAGATCGATCGTCTGGCCCAAGCAGCTGTCCAAAGTGGGCTCGCCGTCGGGCACTAAGGTGAGGTAGTCGATCGCTTCGCCGGCTGCCTTCGCCCGCTCGACTTTGGCCTCAACCGCACTGAGGATGTCCTGCGGCGTGTAGAACGGACGCCGGCGCACGCTCATCTCCAGCGTGCGCCCCAACTGGCAATAGACGCAGGCGTAGGTGCAGATCTTGGGCGGGATATTGTTGATGCCCAGACTCTTGCCCAGCCGCCGTGACGGCACAGGGCCAAAGGTCAAATCGGACGCAGCCATATTCTGCTCCTCACGCCGGTTTGATGTCGAGGACCGGCGTCCCGTCGATAGCGTCGAGACCGCGTACGGTCAGCACGTTGTTCTCAAGCGCCAGGATTTCCGCCACGGTGACGCCAATGCCGCTTGGCCGATGCGGACTGCGCAAAGCGAAAACGCCGCGCTTTGGCTTGCTGACATCCCCGCGCGGATGTTGCATCATCTCGTAATCCGCCGAACGGTGAAAATGAAAAAGCACCATGATCTGCTGACCGGCCTGAAGTCCGGTCAGACCTTTCGCCATCTCAGCATCCAGTACGATTTTCGATTCCGAGGCGCTGATGGCCGCGCCTGGGGACGGCTCACGAAACGCGTTCTGGACATAGCCGACGGGCCGGATAGCAATGGCTTCCGTCTCCGAAGTCGGCACGGGGCAGGCATTGGAAAAAGTCACCGTCATGACCACATGGCCTTGTTCTGCAGTGCGGCGGAAGGCCTCTTGCAGCGCGGCAAACACTGCCGAATCATCGCCGCTGATGACCGTGCTCATCGACCCGGCTGTGATCTCCAGGCCATATTCTCGAAAAATCCGCTGCGCTGCGTCAATCGCAGGCGTCAGTGTATCTTGTCGCAACGGGTACAGGCTTACCTGCGCGGAAATCGCCATAGACGTCACTCCTTGCCGATGCCGTTCAGCCTCACCGACATGCCGATAAAGCCGCCTCCGGACCAGGGAACAGCCCACGGCACAATCGGCCAAAGCGTAGTACGCCAGATAATAGGACGCGCTCGGCCGGCAGCCTGTTGCACCAGTCCGGCTAACTCCTGCGGCGTATAGAAGCGGGCAAACTGCCAAGGCGGACGGCCTGACCGTCTCAACTGCCGGGCTAACAAGCTCTGCCGGCCGATCACGCCCAAAATCAGCCCTACGCGAGCCACGCGCATCGCCTCGCGCAGGGCGCCAAGCGGATCGTCTATGAACTCCAGCGTCGTGATCAGAGCGGCTAAGTCAAAAGCGTTCTGCGCAAACGGGAGATCGAGTCCATCGCCCAACAAGCACGGCGGGCTATTCAGGAGCGCGGCTTCCGATAGCATCGCCGGGGAAACATCCAAGCCAAAGGCGTGCAGATTCCGTTCGCAAAACCAACGCGTGAAATGTCCTGTGCCACAGCCGATCTCAAGCACTGACCGCGCCTGCGGAAAACCGTTTAGCAGGCGCACGAAAAGCCTCTTTTCCAGACGGTCAGCCCTCAGACCGGCAGTCTGGTACCAATCTTCGTAACCGGAGACGAACGCTGGATCGATAAAAGAGCTATTGCGCGCCGCGCGAATCATTTCGCTGCGACGAACTCGTCCGCACGTTTGCGCAGCCAGCCCTCCATCTTGCTGCGCGCATCAACCCGTTCCAAACCGGCGCTTCTCAGGGACTCTTCGGTCAATGCCACCGTCTTGCCGTCGTCAAAGTGAACCAAGATGGCATCCACATGAATACAATCGACTTCGTTCTGTCCATCGCTGCACAGGAATACCGCATTCATCGTAAACCTCCTTCGAAACATCGCGAGATAAATCGATTGGCACAATTGCCGGGCGCGTTCTAGGATGGTTCGACTTGATTGGTTCCTTAGTGAAGCTTCTCCGGGTGATCCTCCAAGCTTCCGTCCAAGTAGGCCTGCACCGCTGCATCGATATCACGAACCGTAGTGACGACGGGGCGGATCCCTGCCTGCTGCAAGCCCGCATACGCGCCCTGCCCCATGCCGCGCGCCAAGAGAACGTCGCAATCGGCGATGGCGGCGAACATGCGCGCGTGCCGGCCTTCCGCCTCCGCGCCCCAGCCATGACCGCGCCCGTGTTCATGCCCGTGCTCATGTTCGTGCTCATGTTCATGTTCGTGGGCGTGTTCATGCCCGTGCTCGCCATGCTCATGTGGCTCATGCACAAAATCATGGTGACCGGCCTTGGAACGCAGTTCTCGCTCCGTCGCCTTGCCGTCCTCGACCGTCACGACGACATAGGCGCGTGCGCGCCCAAAATGGGCGCTGATGGTCTTGCCGTCATCCGTCACTGCCGCGATCTTCATCGAAATGGGCTCCGTTCAGTCAAAACTCAACACGGTTCCGGCCGGGCAGGAACGCACCTGTTCGCCGAAAGCGTGAGCGAGCGCCACAAAGGCCCGCTGTCCCGTACAGTGGCTGGGGTAGAGGCGCATGGGCTGGTAGGCGCTGCCGAGCACGTCGATCACATGCTGGAGCGCTGTTCCTTCAGCAGCGACGAGATGCGTGCCGCCGATCACCGCGACCGGCTGACGCCCAAAATGCCGCTTGACATGCGCCAGCGTGTTCAACAGCCCGGCATGGCAGCAGCCGCAAAGCAGAACCAACCCCTCCTGCGTCTCAAGAACAAGGGATAGGTCATCCTGATAAGGGTCGGGCCGCCAGCCTTCGCCGTCGGGGACGACCAGATTGGCCCCGCGTCCTTCGAGTTCCGGGCGCTCGTCGATTTCGCCCGTCGTCCACACGCCGGGCAGAACCTCAACCGGCTCCGCGCTGAGGCGCAGGTCAACGAGCCGGCCCAGGGCGTCGAGCGGCATGGGCAAACCGATGTAGTGATAACGGTCGCCTCTGCGGCTGTAGCGCGGCCGGCCAATATCGGGGTTGGCGTAAAGAGGCAAACCGGGACGTTGGGAGAGGATGGCGGACAGCCCGCCGGTGTGGTCGTTGTGGGCGTGGCTGAGAACGATGGCGTCGATGTCGTCCGGCGATTTGCCCAGCATCATCAGATTATGCAAGAGAATAGCGGGCGTCTGGCCTGTATCAAAAAGCGCGCAGCCATCCCCGGTTTCAACCCAGAAAGAGACGCCATGTTCCCCCCAGAAGGGAGAACTAGGCTTGGCCGTGTTTTCGATCACACAGGTGATGGTTACCACAGGCTTACTCCTTGCCGGGACGAAGGGATCTCTCCCCTCGTCCCGACGATGTTTAGCGGCCTAGTTGAAGCGCGCAACTGCGGAGTTATTGCCGCAAGCAGCAGGCGATTGCGCCCCGCGGCGCAGCCCCTCCCGCCCACGGTGAGGGCTTACTGCTCGATGTGGATACACTCTTCCGGGCAACTGTCTACGGCGGACTGCACGCAGTCCAGCAAATCATCGGGCACCTCGCCCACGGCAGGATCGCCGTCGACCCGGTAAGCCTCGACGATCTGAGTGATGCCGCTGTCGTCTTCTTCAAAGACCTCAGGGCAATCGCCGGAGCAAACGCCGCAGCTAATGCAGTTGTCCTGGTTGATAGTGACCTTCATGAAACTTATCTCCTTAACGTACAGATGAACTTTTCAACACGTTATCGTAAACGCGCCGACCCGCTATCGGGCAGGTTGGCGCGGCACTTCACTCTCACACGCCGCCGGTCAGAATTTTTGCAGCCTGTCCGGAAGCGAAATACAACTTTAACTCCCCTGAACCGCGGCTTCCAGCCGTTCAACGATTACATCCATGTTGGCCTGCACTCCGTCGACATCCAGTTTCGTGCCCCGCAGCCAAGAATCGGCAATCGCCGGGTTGTCTTGAATGACGCCGATGGGTTCGATGCCTCTCTCCGCCAGACGTTCGCGTGCCAAGCGTTCAATTTCCGCGTCTCGGACACGGTTCAGGATGACGAACACATCCTTGGCTCTGGATTCTCGGAAGATGCGGTTGGCCATTTCCACCAACTCGGCCGTTTCCAAATGCTTAGTCGCCGGCGGAACGCCTGCTTTGATTTGCTCTACCATCTGTTTCATATGGTAAGCCATCTGGATGGCGGCTGTAGTCGGATCGACGACGACGACAGCCCAATCGACGCTCGTCACAGCGCCGCGCGCGGAGTCCTCAAAGCCGGCCTTGAAATCCACCAAGGTCACCGGTTGTTCGCTGGCATGATCGACCTTCAGGTCCCGGGCGATCTTGGCAATGGGGCCGTCACACCCTGTGCCTGGTCCTTGGTCCCCGATCTTGCCGGCCGACATAAACACGATGCCGTCTTCATTATGACCGTAATACTTTGCCGGAAGCTCCGCCAAAGAAATTTCCGCCCCAACCAAGGGGGTCGGATCATCTACGGGGCACGTAACAGAACCGCCGCTAAATACCATGCCGCCAAAATAGTCAAGCAGAGGCGCAGGCGCTTCTTCTATGCCCAAGGCTCCGTGAAGCCCCAGATTGGTAGAGTCGGCGTCCAATACGCACACATGATATCCGCGTCTCTGCAGCGCCTCCGCCAAAAGAACCACAGTGGTGCTCTTCCCACTGCCGCCTTTGCCAAAGAAACCGATCCGCCGACCGGCTAGCGACATCCGTTTGGGGGTCACAAGACATTCTCCTACAGTCTAGGTCGTCGCGTTTTTTAGAATCGCAAAAAACACGACAGCACATCTCGGCCAAAAAGGTCATATCCTCAGGCCCCTGTTGATTACCGCTGCAACAGCAGGCCGATAGGAGCGCCGCTCTTTTGGCCAGAAAGGACGGTGTCCACTCTCAGCGTAGCGAGGTGGAGACGGTTACTCTTTGTGCTTGCGCAAACAAGGCCGGTATTACGTAAATCACGCTTGCCGCGCAAAAAGAAATGAGGTTCTTTTAGGACGCAGCAGTTTGGGAGACGGGCTCATATGGAATCATCGCCCGGCAGCGCGGAAAATTGGGGCAGCCCCAAAACTGCTGTCCTTGGTTGTCGCCCCTCTTGGCCGTACGCAAGACCATTTCACTACCGCACTTGGGGCACATTGGCGGGGACGAACCTAACCCTTCGCCTTTATGTGGGCCATCTATTGGCGATGTCTGGTCGCGTGCGTCTGCTCCGACTGCCAGAGCTTGTGCAGGCATTTCAGTCTCGCCAGGACTAGACGACAGCAACGGTTCGAGCAGGGCAGCCAACTCCTGCGGCTGGTAGCCCCGCTGAACGCGCACGCGCAGTAAGGCGAGTTCTGCAGCTGCGAAGACGCCTTCGACGAAGTCGTCACGCTGCTTGCGATCGGCACGTTCGTGGCTTTTGTCATCCAACTCGATCCCTGCCAGAGGGATCAGCGTCTCAGAATTACATAAGAGGAAATCTACGTGCTTGCGGTCGATCTTGTTTGTATACACCCGATATTCCCGCGGGTCCGCAGACTTAACGTAGAACAGGTCCGAAAGCGAGACCTTCGGGCAGATCAGAAGACGAGAGCCGGCTACGCTTCTCAGCACTTGATAAAAGTTGCGTTCGGCAGGGGAGAGAAAATCATCGCGCATGCGGTAGGGAAATACGTGAGCGGGCGCCTCGCCAACACTCTCTTGCTGTTCATCGGCCAGCCGGTCATTAATCCAATCAATTAAGTCATTCACGGTTTCCTCAGAAAGGCCAAGCGCCCTGAGGATTCTGCGCAACATACCGAATTTCGCGTTGTCCGCCATACGAAAACTCCGTCAATTGATGGGGATATTGAGTATGCTGTTAAGCCCTACTGAAAATAGTGTGTTCAAGGGCTGTTATAAGTGTACGCCCGCAGAATAAAGGATACACGCGTCATATGTCTGACGGAGACGGCTATCCTGGCTTTGGCAAATCATCGCCCTTCGCATGTTCAAGCAGCCCGCGCAATAGTTGCGCACGCAGGCGCCGACGTGTTATACTAGGCGCTTGTGCCTGCGAACAGACGGTTCGCGGCCTTATGTCAATGGGCTGAGAGTGCGACTTGGCTCTATACAGTCAAGGAGTACTTTCAGTGAAATTTGACCAACTTCCCCTCGACCCGCGCATTCTGGCGGGGGTCAGGAACGCCGGCTTCACCACGCCCACGCCCATCCAAGAGCAGGCTATCCCGCTCGTCCTAGACGGACAGGACATCATCGGCCTGGCGCAGACCGGCACCGGCAAGACCGCAGCCTTCATCCTGCCTATCCTGCAGCGGCTGACGCGCGGCCCGCTCGGCCGCGTGCGCGCCCTCGTGCTGGCGCCCACGCGCGAACTGGCCGAGCAGATTCATCAGACCAGCGTCGCACTGGGCAAGCACACCAAAGCGCGCAGCGTTTCCATCTACGGCGGCGTCGGCAAAGGGCCGCAACTCGCCGCCCTGCGCCGCGGCACGGAGATCGTCATCGCCTGCCCAGGCCGCCTGCTCGACCACATCAACGAAGGCGCCATCGACCTGTCCCGCGTCGAAATGCTTGTGCTGGACGAAGCCGACCGCATGTGCGACATGGGCTTCCTGCCCGATATCCGCCGCATCCTCAAGCAACTGCCGCAGCAGCGCCAGACGCTCTTCTTCTCGGCTACCATGCCCACGGAGATTCGCGAACTGGCGGACAGCATCCTCGACCGCCCGCACACCGTGCAGGTCGATATGATCGCGCCCGCCAAGACCGTCTCCCACGCCCTCTATCCCATCCCCCAGGGCGACAAGAAACGGCTTCTACTGGGGATGCTCAAGCAAATGCCGTCTGAGCGCGTGCTCGTCTTTACGCGCACCAAGCACCGCGCCAAACGGCTGGCCCAGGACCTCGAAACCCAGGGCTACCGCGCCGCCGCGCTACAGGGCAACATGGCGCAGAACCGCCGCCAACAGGCCATCGACGGCTTTCGCAACGGTCGCTACGATATCCTCGTCGCCACAGACATCGCCGCACGCGGCATCGACGTCTCCCAGATCTCGCACGTCATCAACTTCGACATGCCCGACACCGTCGACGCCTACACCCACCGCATCGGGCGCACCGGCCGCGCGGAGCGAAGCGGCGAAGCTCTGACCTTTGTCGCCGCCGGAGACGAAGACATGGTGCGCGCCATCGAGAAGACCTTGGGCGCTCGCATCGAGCGACGCGCCGCCGCAGGCTTGACGCTGGATCATGCCGCCGCTGAACCGCGCGAAGCGCAGGCACAGGCCAGCCTCAATCGTCCGGCGCAGCCAAACGGCAACGGTCGCGGCGCCAGCTCGCCAGCGCCGCGCAGACGCAGCCCGCAGGGTTCGCGCGTCGCCTCACAGCGCAGACGGCGCAGCCAGTGGGCTACTGCCCGCTAAGCTAGCCGGCAAGGTGTAGCCCTGGCATTCCGTTGGAGCGCCAGGGCTTACGCCGCCATCGCCAAGCCGCCGCTTGGCGCCGCTTCCGCCGCAGTCGGCATAAGCGGCCGGCGTTGCTCGGTCAGCCCTGCTTCCTCCGGGTCCAACAGCGGCAGGCTCTCCCGGCTCAGCCCATCGTCGACCAACGCCTGGCGCAGTTCGCTGTGCTGGCTGAGAAACGCGTAGTTGTTATAGTGCGGGTCTTTGTAGTCGACGATGCGGCCGCCGGCAAAGGCTTCGACGATCTCGCGAATGCCGTCGCGCACCGTGTAGCGGGGCTGGAAGTTCACCGCCTGGCGCAAACGGTCAAAGCGCACGCGGTAGTTGCGGTTATCCTCTTGGGCCTGGGTCACGACGCGCGCCGCCGGCATCATCTCCTTGATCAACCGGCCGAGTTCTGCGATCTGGTAGTTCTGCTCGTTGCTGCCCACGTTGAAGATCTGGTTGCAGACTGCAGCTTGCGGCGCTTCCAACATGCGCACGATGATCTCGGCCACGTCCTGAACGTGGATGAACGGCCGCCATTGGCTGCCCCCCACAATGCCGACCTCGCCCTCTTGCACGGCTTTGGCCGCCAGCAGATTCACCACCAGGTCGAACCGCGGCCGGCCGGACAGCCCATACACGGTTCCGAAACGCAAAATGATAGGCGCGAAGGTCTCATCGGCCAGGCTCAACAACACCCGCTCCGAAACCACCTTAGTGCGGGCGTAGAGCGAGATGGGCCGGAGCGCTGACCGCTCGTCCAGCAGTTCGTCGCTCGCCCCATAGACGCTGCAGGTGGATGCAAAGATAAAGCGGCGGACGCCAAAACCCTTGCCCACCTCTGCGATGGTGCGCGTGGCGCGCTGGTTGATCTCCAGCGTCAGGTCTTCGGACAACTTGCACGCCGAGTCGCCGACGATGGCCCCCAGATGAACGATAGCGTGCATATCTTTCGCTGCGTTGACCACGCAGTCGATATGGCGGAAATCGCCGTGCACCAGCTCAAAACGCGGGTTGCCGTAAAACCGGCGGATAGGCTCGTCGCCATACAGCAACAAATCCAGCACGCGCACGCGGTAACCCCGCGCCAGCAGCCGGCCGATCAGAGCTGAGCCGATATACCCCGCGCCGCCGATCACCAGCACATTTTGCAGCCCGTCGCCCTCGTTCACAGCCGAGAGCAGCCGGCGCTCTACCGCCCAGAATGCCGCCCACAATTGCGGCCAAAGGCGCGCAGCCATGACGCCCGCCAGCGTCAGCAACCAGCCTGCGACCAAGACGCTGCGCGGGAAGGGAATAAGCTCGCGCGCCAGCAAGAGCGCCACACCGAACAGCAGATAGCTCAGGCTGACGGCCTGGGCGATGACCAGCAGTTTGTAACGCCCCTGGTAGCGGCGACCGCGGGTATAGAGGCCGCACGCATAGTACACCACGATGCTGATCACGGTGAGGATCGGGCCGGAACGCAGAAACGCACCGGCATAGTCGCGCCAGAACGGCGCAGCGGCGGCAGATCCCTCGCCCGCCGCGATAGCAGAGAGGTAACGCAAGGCCATAGCAGCCGCCAACGCTCCATTCACCACCGCGATGTCAGCGACCATGCGCAGCGCCATTGCACGAGAAAGGCGGATGCGCTTGCAACGAACCAGAATCGAGTTGAGGCCAGCCTGTTTGAGGGCTGCCAGTTTACCGTGCATCTCCCACCCCCTGAGCGGCTTGTACCCGGCCAACCGCATCACGTACCGGGTTGCTGTGTTGTGATCTTCTCCAACCACTCCTCACGCCAAAAGAAAAGACACGAGCGGTCACAGCGGCCAAAGTCGGCCGTTCCCTGGCAGACCACCCCTTCGAGCAGCACGATGCCGCGCACCTTCTTGACGCGCAGGTCCCGTTCGTCTACGAAACGTTCCATCCGTTTGAAGACGCGCTGCGTCGTGCCGCAGTACTGGCGCATCTCCGGCATGAAGGTGCATCCCCGAAGCTGGCGCCAATGATCGAGCGTGGCGTCGATTTCGTCGGCGGAACGGACGCGCACCAGATCGCCCGCTTCACAGTTGCAGGCCGCGCGGGAAGTTGCGGCTTGCAACGGGCGCGTCGGCCTGCCGGTCCATGCACAAACCCGGTTCGCCAGCTTATTGGTAGTGCGCTTTAGCTTCCGCTCCGCCGAAGGCGACAAATGCCTGCGCACTACCAACTTAATCCGCCGCAGCAGCGAAGCGGGCGGCGTTGGCGCAGTTCCTTCGCTCGTCAGACGCAGCGTGGCAAGCTGACAATTCGACGCTAACGGATTCGGTTCCATCTTGCATCCTCCTTCTCCCAACCGTCTAGACAGGATGCTCGACGCCGCCCGCTTCAGGCGCAAAGACCGGCAACCCCTGTTGCGCCGCGTTCGAGCGGGCCAAGAGACATGCAACGGTCTGCGAGATGAGGCAAAGGTCAAGCCAGAACGAGCGGCGCCGAATGTATTCCAGGTCCAAACTCAACTTCAGCGGCATGACCTTGGTCACGTATTCCGTTTCGAGGTCCTCGCATCCCTGCAGCAGAGCCTCCTCATTGCGGAAGCGGATCTGGGCAACGCCGGTGATGCCTGGCCGTACGCGCAACGCCCGCCGCTGTTCCGGCGTGTAATAGGCCACGTAGCAGGGCGCTTCTGGCCGCGGCCCGACCAAGCTCATCTCGCCGCGCAGCACGTTGACAAGCTGAGGCAGCTCGTCCAGCTTGCTCTTGCGCAGGATTCGACCCACCCGTGTGACGCGCGGGTCTTGGCCGCGCGTCACCGCGGACCCCATCCGGTCGGCGTGCTGCGCCATCGTTCTCAGCTTATACATGCCGAACGGAACGCCGTCCCGGCCGATCCGCCTCCCCACGTAGAAGGCCGGCCCTGGCGAATCCAGCTTGACCGCCAGCGCCAGGAGCGCCATCACCGGCCCCAACGCAATCAGACCGGCCAAGGCGACAACAAAGTCAAAGAGACGCTTAGCCATTGCGTCTAGCCCTCCCGGCGGTAAAGGCCGACCACGCGGCGTACAGCAGCGATGACATCCAGCACATCGTTTTCGCTCATCTTCGGGTAGAGCGGCAGCGACACGATCCCGGCATAGATGCGCTCGGCATTGGGGTAATCGCCAAGCTTGCAGCCGAAACGTTGCCGGTAGAAGGGGTGAAGGTGGACCGGGATGAAATGGACGCTCGTACCGATGTTCTCAGCGCGCAAAGCCTCGATGAAGCCGGCGCGGTCGATGGTGAGACGCTCCAGGTCCAGTTGGATCACGTAGAGATGCCAAGCGTGGCCGACATCCGCGTTCACGCGCGGCGTGCGAATTTCGGGCATCTCTACGAACGCTTCGTCGTACAGACGCGCATAGCGGCGGCGCATCTCGATAAACCCGTCCAACCGCGCCAGTTGGCGGATGCCCAAAGAGGCTTGGATATCAGTCATGTTGCACTTGTAGCCCGGATACAGCACTTCGTAATACCAAGAGCCGCTGGCGGCGTAGCGCTTCCAGGCGTCCTTGCTGATGCCGTGCAGGCTCAACAGACGCATTACATCAGCCAATTCGGCATCTTCGGTCGTGATCATGCCCCCTTCAGCCGTGGTCATGTTCTTAATGGCGTAGAAGCTGAACGCAGTTACATCGCTCAGGACGCCCACCTTGCGCCCTCGATAAGTTGCGCCGGCGGCGTGCGCCGCATCCTCGATCACCCTCAGCCCGTAGCGCCATGCAATTTCGTGAATCTCGTCCATGCGGCACGGCTGGCCGGAGTGATGCACAGGGATAATCGCCTTGGTGCGCTCGGTGATGCGCGGCTTGATCTGCGCCGGGTCAATGTTGTAGTCGTCGCCGATGTCGGCAAAGACGGGCGTCGCCCCCAGATGCACGACCACGTTAGCCGTGGAGCAGAAGGTCAGCGGCGACGTGATCACCTCGTCGCCCGGCCCCACGCCGGCCGCGGCCAGGCCGATGTGCAGCGCCGCCGTACAGGAGCTAACAGCGATGGCGTGAGACGCGCCTACATATTCGGCAAAGCGTTGTTCAAACTCCTTCGTGCGCGGCCCGGTGGTGATCCACCCGGAGCGCAACGTCTGCACTACTTCATCGATCTCCTCCTCGCCGATATCGGGCAGGGCAAAAGGCAGGAATTCCGCCCGAAGCGGCGCAGTCACATCCGGCCGCGGCCGCGTCATGGTGAGCGTTGGGTGTAGGGACGTCATGAGGTTACCGCCTTTCCGAAGCATATTGAAGCGGATAACTGCGCCAGCAACTCATTGCGGCGATCTGCCAGCGTATCGGGCCACTCTTGCTCGGCGGCAGGTCGTCTCCCCTCCAGATAAAAGTGCAGCAGCCCCGCCGCTTTGGCGAATGCCGGGCGACGGGCGGCGCGTTTGGCAAGTTGTTTGTGCAACATTTGGCCGGACGCATTTACAACAGGGCGCAACCACGGGTGAAGGACGACGCGTTGGCGCACGGGCTTAGCGGTAAAACCCATGCGGAACTTGAACTGGTCGACGCTGCACGGTGCGTCGAGCGACTGCAGGCAGAAGAACACCCGTGAAATCTCCGGTCGCTGCAGCACCTGGGCGGTAACGCCGTAGAAGATGGCGTTGTTGACGCGATGCTCCAGGTGAGCCGTGGCGCTCTGCTCATAGGGGAGCAGATAGCACCCCTCGCAGGCAAAACCCAAGAAGGCCGCGACCAATTCCCCCGCGTGGATCGCGCCCCACGCCTCAAAGCCGGGCAGCCCCTCGGCGCTGCGACACATCCGGCGCCACCACTCCGGCTGCTCGGCGCCGCTCCGTCCCTGGCGGGCCAACGTCTCGGCGCGCAACCGCCACCCCTCGGTCGCCAGCCTGTCGAGGGAGATCGGCTCGACGCTCACGTATTCCATCCCGCGCTGCACGTTCTGCCGGGCCTGGCGCGGCAATGACTCGAACGTGTAGGGCTGTTCACAGACGACGTGATAGCTGAGTTTCCCCCAGCGAGCAGTGACCGGCGTCGAGTAGCGGAGCGCCGCAGCCCGTTGCCTCCGCAACAGAGCGGCCAACTCCGCCTCGTCCGGCTCGATCACCCAGTGGTAAGGAAAAGCCTGAAGCACGCGCGGGCCGGCTTCAAACCAATAGCTGCTCTGGGTGCGCACCGTGCGGTATCCTTGACGTTGTAACCAGGTCGCAAAGGTTTCGGCGTTCATGTCAGCCTCACTCACCAGCCTCACTCAAGCGTCTCTTGCTATCTCCTACAGTCTTGCCAGGATGATGTCTGCGATCCGCTGCGCCGCCTTGCCGTCGCCGAACGGGCAGGCCGCCTTAGCCATCGCGCCATAGGCCTCCGCATCGTGCAGCAGCCGCGCCGTCTCTGCGGCGATGCGCTCGCGGTCCGCGCCCACTAGGATGGCCGTACCGGCCTCGATTGCCTCCGGGCGTTCGGTCGTCTCGCGCAGCACCAGCGTCGGCTTGCCCAGCGCCGGGGCTTCCTCCTGGATGCCGCCGGAATCGGTCAGGATGAGGTCGGCCCGCGCCATCAAATGGGCGAATTGCTCGTAGCGCAGCGGCTCCAGCAGATGGATGCGCGCACGACGGTCCAAAATCCGGTACACCGGATCGCGCACGTTCGGGTTCAGGTGCACGGGATAGACGATCTCCACATCCGGGTTTTGGTCGACGATGTCGCGGACTGCCAGACACAGCGCCTCGAATCGCTCCCCAAAGCTCTCCCGCCGGTGCGCCGTAACCAGGATGAGCCGGCGCCCGTCAAGGTCGAACCCCAGGTCCAGCCGCACGGGGCGGCGCACCGTGAAGAGGAGAGCATCCACCACGGTGTTGCCGGTGACGAAGATGGCGTCGTCGGGCACATGCTCAGCGCGCAACGCCTCGGCCGCACGCTGTGTCGGCGCAAAGTGGTAAGTCGCCAGGACGCTGGTTACCCGGCGGTTAATCTCCTCCGGGAAGGGGTCGTCGCGGCGGCTGGTGCGCAGCCCGGCCTCGACGTGCCCGACAGCGCGGCGCTGGTAGAACGCGGCCAGCGCCGCCACCATGACGGTCGTCGTGTCGCCTTGCACCAGTACCAGGTCGGGCTGCACTTCCTGCAACACCTCGCCCACGGCCGCCAACGCACGGCTGGCAAAGCCCGTCAGGCTTTGGCCGGGCTGCATCAGGTCCAGGTCGATGTCCGGCTCGATCTCGAACCATTGCAGCGCCTGGTCCAACATCTGCCGGTGCTGGGCCGTGACGCAGACCAAACTCTCCGCCTGCGAGCGATGCTTGTGCAATTCCCGGATCACCGGCGCAAGCTTGATCGCTTCCGGTCGCGTGCCGAGGACTGTCAATATTCTCTTCATGCCGCCGCCGCAGACATTTGGCGCACCGCCGACGAGACGCCCGGCGCAAAACGCGCCGCCGGCTCAATTCGGTCCCAGTGCTGGCGGAACCACCCGATGGTATGCTGCAATCCCTCCGAAAAAGGCGTCGACGGACAATAGCCGATCAGTTCTTGCGCACGCTCCACGCTGGCGCGCAGGCGCGGCTTGGTATCCCATTTGCGCCGGGACACAAAACGGACGCCGGCTGCGTTGCCGGCGGCCTCGTTGATCATCTCGGCCAGGCTCAGGATGGTCGTCTCGACGCCTGAGGCGAGGTTGAATTCCTGCCCCACCGCACTCTCGAACACGCCGGCGCGTAGGAGGCCGTCCACAATGTCGCCCACATAGGTGAAGTCGCGTGTCTCTTCCCCTGTGCCGGTGATAGGCAAAGGCAAGCCCTTCATCGCCCAATAGATGAAGTTGGGGATGACGTTGCGGTACTGCCCAGGCGCCTCGCCCGGCCCGTACGAGTTAAAAAAGCGCGGTTTGACCACAGCCAGGCCGTAGTGGTGGTAGAAGAAGTTGCAATACAGCTCCCCCAACATCTTGGTGATCTGGTAGGGGCTGCTGAGATGCAACGACATATACTCCTCACGCAACGGCAAGGGGGCGGCGCTGCCATAGATCGAGCAGCCCGACGAGGCATAGACGAAGCGTTCGACGCCAGACAGAACCGAGTACTCCAACAGGCGCAATGTGCCCATGCCGTTGACGAGCAAATCGCGTTCCGGGTGATCTACGCTGTTCTGGTTGGCGAAGAAGGCAGCCAGGTGATAGACGATGGCAGGACGCTCTAGAAAGACGCGTTTCAACAGCACCTCGTCCAGCACATCGCCTTCCACGAACAACACGCCCGGCAGCGACGGCACATTCCAGCGTTCGGAGGACGAGAGATCGTCCAGCACGATCACGCGTGCGCCGGCCTGCGCAAGGCCGCGCGTCAAGTTGCTGCCGATGGCCCCGGCGCCGCCGGTCACCAACACCGTCTTGTCCGCGTACGTCCCCAAGTAGTCGATCATGAATCGCCTCCGTTGTGCTGAACGCTGTCCAATAGGACTGTTTCAAGCTGATCGATACATGCCTGGCGCGAGAAGTGCGTCTCCACATAAGCCCGGCCGCGCTGCCCCATCTCCTGCGCCAAGCTAGGGCGTGCGTGCAGTTGCCGGATGGCCGCGGCCAGCGCCTCCGCATCCCCCGCGGGAACGCACAGGCCGGACTCCGCCTCGGCTAGAATCCGCCGCGCGTCGCTTTCCAGGGGCAGGCTGGCAATCACCGGCCGCGCCGCCGCCATGATGCTCAACAACTTCGAGGGCACAACCGGCGTGTGCAATTCCGGGTGCAGGTTAATCAGCGACGCATCCGAAGCGGCCAGCACGTCAGGATAAACCGCCCACGGCTGCATGGGCAGCCACACGATGTTCTCCAGGCCGAGGTCGCGACTGCGGGCGAGTTCACGCTCCTTTTGTACGCCGTCGCCGACCAACAAGAACAGGATCTCCTTCTCGTCGCGCAGGCGGGAGGCGGCATCCACGACCGATCCCATGTCCTGCGCCCAGCCCATCGTGCCCGCATAGGAGACGACGAAGCGCCCATCCAGCCCATGTTGGCGGGCAAAGCCGTTGTTGCGTTCTCTTGGACGGATGCGATCGGCATCCACCCAGTTGTACACCACGTGCACGCGCTCCTCTCGCCCGCCCCGCTCGATCACATGCCGGCGGTTGCCCGGCGAATGCACTGTCACGGCGGTGACTGTGCGATGCACCTGGCGCTCCATCGCCTCGAAAAGCCGGATCAAGACGCGGTTGGTCAACATGCCGAGTTCGACCGCTTCAAGCGGGAAGAGGTCTTGTATATTGGCGACTACCGGCATGCGCCGCATCCGTCCGGCCAGCGCCGTCAACCAGGGCAGCGGCAAAGGCGGCGAAAAGACCAGAATCACATCGGCGCGCGGCCCTGTAACGACCATAGCGCCGAGCCACAGCCCGAAGATGAAATGCTGCAAGCCGCGTGCGATCTTATTGGCCCGCGGCAGTTGCGGAATGCGCACGCGGCGCAGCGCAACGCCGTCGATTTCTTCGTCCAACCGCACGCCGCGACGATATTGCGGCGCGAGATCGCTCACGTTGTAGGACGGGTAGCCGGTGAGCACGGTCGTCTCGTGGCCGCGCGCCTGCAAACTGACGGCCAACTCGTAGATCAGATGCGAAGCGCCGCCGATCTCAGGCGGGAAGTTGATGGTGACGAGCAGAATCTTCATGGCGACCAAGCCTGCCGGGAATTCGCCCGGCCCCAATCACGATTTCATAAAGCGTGACCAGCCGTTCCACATACGGCGTCACGTCGTACTCACGCGCCGCGATCTCGCGGCTGCGCCGCCCCATGAGACTGCGCAAGCCCGGTTCCGCAGCCAGGATCATCAGCCGTTGAGCCAGCCCAACGATATCGCCCGGCGAGAGCAAAAAGCCGTTGTAGCCGTCTACGACGACCTCCGGGATGCCGCCTACCCTTGTGGCGACGATCGGCAGCCCCGCCGCCATCGCCTCCAAGATCGCCATAGGCAGCGCCTCCTGATACGAGGGCAGCGCTAGAACATCGCACTCATGCAGCAGTTTCACTATGTCGCGCCCCCGCACCGGCCCAACCGCCTCGCACAGGCCCGTTAGCCCTAAACATTCAACCCGATCGCGCACCATATTGAGATCGCCGGTGCGCTCCGGCGGGCCGGCAAGGGTGAGGCGCAGGGGGCAACCCGCCTCCTTGACAAGCGCCGCCGCGTTCAGCAGGTCATACGCTCCTTTGCCCGCCCCGACCGTGCCGAGAAAGAGCACGCGCAATTGCTCACCAGGGCGGCGCGGCTCCTCTGCGGCCATAGCCGCCACATTTACGCAGTTGCGCAATACGCTGATGCGCGCCTGCGGTGCAATCCGCGCCAGATTCCGTGCCCGTTCGTCCGACACTTCGATCACCAGGTCCGCCGCGTTGAGGATGGCGCGCGTGAAGCGTTGCGCCGCTACGCAACTTCGGCCGTACTGCTGCGCGAAATGGCCGCCATGCATGTGGAGAATCACCCGCCGTCCGTTCGCTCGTGCGACGAACACATAGAAAGCGTCCTTATACCAGGCGAGACCTTCCGACGTGTGAATGTGCACCACGTCGGGCCGGAAGCGTACGAGCGCAATCAAGAAACGAGCGTACTGCGACAGGGCGAGCGCGCCATTCCTCGCCGTCAATCTCCCGGACTCGGCGACGGCGCGGCGGCGGACGGTCGGCATGTAGCGAAGCTCAATCCGGCGCTGGAGCGCGGGCGCGATCGACTCGACCAGCGAACGAATGCCGCCGATCATGCCGTCGCCAGGGCCTGCCATCAGCACCTTACTGGGCATAGATCTCCTCCGCCGGAGCAGGTTCCGGCCAGGCCTGCACGCATGCGCCGTCGCCGCGCAGATCACCCAGAAGAGCGTCTTCGTACTGGTCGACGACTGTCTCCAGCTCGTATGGCTGCCAGCTTTCCTGCGGGGCGTGCGGCGCGTCCCCGTTCAGCGCGGCATCTATCGCCCCGGCCAATTTCGTCGCATCGCCCACCGGCGTCAGCAGACCGTAACGCCCGCCCGCCAGAATCTCCCGCGGCCCGCTTGGGCAGTCCGTCGAAACCAGCGGCGCCCCGCAGTAAAGCGCCTCGATCAAGACGCCCGGCAAGCCCTCCCAGCGTGAGGAAAGGACGAACGCCCCGGCTCTGACCATGTAGGGATAGGGGTTCGGCACGAAACCGGGCAGCCCCACGTCGTCCTGCACGTCAAGCTGCTGCGCAGTCGCCTCCAGAAGCGGCCTTTCGTCGCCTTCGCCCAGGATCAACAGCCGCGCCGGGCGGGAGCGGCGCACCTCTGCGAAGGCGCGGATAAGAGTCGTGAAGTCCTTCTGCTCGGCGAGGCGGCCAACCGCCAAGATGACCGGCGGCGCGCCGGGAATAAACCAGGGGTGGGCCAATGGTTCCAGCGCCTTCTGTCGCAGGCCGGGCGTGATGATGGGGTTATAGATCACGCGAACCTGCCGGGGAGAAAGCTGAGCGTATCGCACCAGGTCGGCGGCGACTCCCCATGACACGGCCACAACGGCATCCGCCCAGGGGTAACAGCGACGCGTCAGAAGCGGGATCAGCCGCATGCGCATATCTGCAGCATAGGCCTGAACTTCGCTCGACAGCATATTGCGTTCGCTCACCACCAACCGGTGCGGAATGCCGGTCAAGCGCCGCGCCCACAACGCCACCAAGTTGGCGTGCAGCACAGAGAGCATCGCCGCCGGGCGCTCGCGCCGCAGATAGTCCGCCAAGTGCGGCAGACTTGCTAGGACACGCGGGGCGCCGAGGTCCACAAGCCGTACCGTGTCCGGCGCTTCCGACAAGAACGGCCCCGACGCGTGCGCCAACACCAAATCCACTTGGCGACCGCGTTCGGCTAGGCCGCTTGCCAGCTTGATCATGGAACGTTGTGCGCCGCCGGCAACCAGGTCGGGCACGAATATCGCCAGCCGTGCAGAGGCGTTCACCATAGCAACCAACCCTCCCTTACGCGTGGCGAGCTTTCGCCGCCGGCGCACATCGCGTCCGCTCGCTTTTCGCGGATGAGATGTGACGGCAGCGCCAACAGGGCCAGCAACAGGAAATAGGTGCGGTCGATCTCGACGCCGCCGCCCTTGATCCACGAAACCAGATACCCCGCTGTGATGGCGGCGATCAGCGCATAGTAGGGCATGAGACGCCGGTCGCCCGCCCGCCTATCCTGCAGCCAGTGATGAACAAATGCCCCCGTCGCGCCGACCGGCACGCCTACATAGAACAGCAAGCCCGGCAACCCCGTCTCCGCCCAGATCGTCAGGATAGGGTTATGGATCGCCACCATCTCGAACTGCCCCACGCCCCTGGTCGCCTCGACGTACTCCACCATCGCCTGAGGCGCATTGAAGATGCCGACGCCAGTCCAGGGGTGGTCGAGGATCAGTCGCCATGCAGCCAGCCAGAGGTCCTCGCGCCTGCCCAACAGCGTATCCCCGCGCTCTACGGCAAAGCGCGCAGCCAGCGTGGTGAACGCAAACGGCGCCAGCAGCACCGCGACGAGCAGGATTGCCAGGCCGAGCTTTCCCCACATGCGCGTGGGTTGCCAGAGCCAGAAGAGGGCGAAAGTAACCAAGAACGAAAGCGCGCTGCCGCGTGATCCCGTCACTGCCGTCACGAGCAGGGCCAAGCCGATGAACAGAGCGCCTGCCAGGATCGTTGCCGTTTTATGCGCCTGGTCGCCGCGCATGCCTTGCCAAAGGACGCCCATCATGGTCACCAGCGCCAGCACCCCGGCCTGATTCTCGTTCATGCCGAGTATTTGCAGCCGGGCGCCGGGCGCGTATCCGCCGGCAGCGAAGGCGACCGCGCAGGCGGCGATCAGCACCCAGCCGCAGAAGGCCAACGTCGCCATCAGTCCGTCTAGCTGCCGCCGCGTTCGGACCAGGTTGGCGATGAGGAGCAGGCAGAGCAACAGTCGCAGCGCGTAGGCCTGGATGCCAACCCACGCCGCGCTGACGTTATCCGCCCAAAAGAGCGTGACCGCCGCCCAGCCGATAAAGATCAGCATCCACCGCGCCGCGCCTGTGATGATCACCGGACGGCGTTGCACGATGACAGCGATCAGCCAAACGCCGCATGCGATCACGGTCATGCCGCGGTTGAGGTCGGACTGCCAACTCGCCGGCAAGATGCCGGCAGGCAAAAAGACCGCGGCGATCGCCGCATATAACGCCCAGACCGGACGGCGAATCCAACTGACGAGGACCGCGACGCCGCATACGGCTAGTCCTACCAAGAGCGGCGCGAACGGCGACCGGTACACAGCGTAGGATGCGGCGGCTGCACAACTCAACGCAACGGCCAGCGCCGTCAGGCCTGCCTGGCGGACGAGAAAACTGCGTGACTGCGCAACCCTCATGAATTCCATACGTATTTTGCTCTCGGCTCTCTGACAAAAGCGTCAATCACGGTCAAGCGTCCGGCGCGGGCAAAGGTGTGCGTCGCCGCCACGCTTGCATCCCAATCCGGGCTGACGGACAGCGCTCTTTCCTCGGCGTAGTCTGTGGGCGAAAGACGCAAGATGCGGTTCAGATCGAAGCCGTAGCCGTATGTCTTCGTGCAATCTTGCGACGGACGCAACAACTCGCTTCCATCGCTCCATACCCCGCCTGCCGGGCGTCCCTTCCTGGCATCGGCGACCAGGGGATTGAGCGGATGGGGGCGCCATGCGCGCGTGACCGGGCAGCCGGCGTAAAACAGGTGCAGTTGGGCAAAGGGGAGCGAAGCGGCGCGGCCGGCGATGCCGCTAAATAGCCACCACACGCCGGCATGATAGAGCAAAGTGCTGTCTACGGCGTCCACACCTTCCATCAGGTTCATGCGGAAGCGCCACCTGTGCGGAAACTCCACGCATTCGTATAGCGCAATCGTGCAGTTGGCGGACGATTCCGGGACCATGAAATAGCCGCCCTCCCATGCAAACACAAATGGATAGGAGAGATGCCAGGGCCGCTCCAACACCTTGACCGCCTCGGCGCAGTTGCCGTGCTCGTCCATTTCAAGAACCGCGATGCGGCCTTTTCGGGCTTGGAAAAGATACTCCTCCACGAAGATGTAATAGCGCCCATTGGCGCGCACGATGTGCGGATCGGCCCAAAACCTGTCGTGCGGCGGCGTCAAAGGCCGGAACCCCGCGAACGAGGCCGGCAACTCGTCGCCAAAGGCGTAGAGCAACCGCCACTGCTCCAGATAGAGCGCCTTCTGCCACACGCGCCGGATAATCCTGGGCGATAAGTCAACCTTCATTCGTCCTGCACCTCGAGCGCAACGCCCGCCTCCGGCCCGACTTGGACCGCTTTGGGCAGGTAGCTGCCCAAGAAAAACTCGCGCAGCGCCAATTCGTCGATCCAATACCGCCCCGGTTCAAAGCGAAACGAACCGTCGCCATCGAAGACGTACACCCCCGGCGTATGATCGACGTGCAGCCATTCCGCGTCTTGCACCTGGGTGATCGGCGACATCTCGATGATGTAATAGGCGTCGTCGAGACCATGAACCATGTCCACAGCCAGGGCCGGGCTCTTGATCACGCTGTTGGCCCGCAGCGCAATGCGCATGACTTCTTCCGGCAGATCGCGCCTTTCGACCAGGTACATGCCGGATGCGCGGAAGTCCCATTTCGGAACTCTGCGGTAGAGGCCAAAAACCCGATTGCCGACTGCGATGACGCGGATGTCATAGCCGTCATTGGGTATGAACTCCTGCAGATAGATGTAGTTCTTCTGGCGTAAGGCGACCAGGTGCGACTTACGGCCATTTTGGGAAAACGTCTGCTCCACCAGCCGGCGCGCCGCCTGGCGGTTGCGCACCATTTCGACGCCGATAGAGCCTGAAGCGGGGAAGGTCTTGGAAACGACAGGATAGGTCAGGGTCTCGACCAGGCGATGTGCATCGTTGCGGTCGTGCGACACGTAGGTTCGGGCAAAGGGGATGCCATATGTCCGCGCTAGACACGCTTCGAGTTCCTTGTCCTCGTACAGCGCGGCGTGTTCGGGAGACGGGTAGGTCGTCTTGCCGAGATGGGCTTCGATAAAGCGAAACTTCCTACGGGTTTCCTCCAAATCCCAAAACTCGCTGGACGGCAGGCCGAGGACGACATCGTAGCCATGAACTTTCTCCAGCCAATCATGCGCATGCAGGTTGTAGATGCCGTACTCAAAGCCGTTGTATTCGAGGAAGCGGCGGTACTTGGTCCACCGCGGGTAAGGCCCCGGGTCCTGGACAACGCCGCAGCGCGGTTTGCGCAGCCCTGCCGGCCAGTCAATGACCGCGGGCTCCACAACATCGACGGCTGCGCGGTCGTCGATGCAGGCGAGTTCCGCCATCGGCAGGTATTGGCGCAGCCGCGCATAGAACCGGCGTTTGCGCCAGCGCCTCGTCATGGATGACAGTTTCGATTCCTTCGCCATCACGAAGCCTCCAGTCCAAAGGCAAAGCGACAATGCCTCTCTGTCCCTTACGCGCTCGCCCGCAGCAAGCGCCGCATCGTCCCGCGCACCCCAAGCCGCCTGACGCCGAAATGCCAACGGGCGGACCAACGGTCAAAGCGGGCGCGGCTCGCCGCGTACCACTGCGCATAGGCTTCGCCCTCTGTCGTCTGCAGAATGCGCGAGACGTGCTCCATGCGCTTCCGGGCGCGTGCAGCCCGGTCAACCGTCGCCATGCCGCCTGCGCACCAGAAGGAGTGCGCCTGATAGCTAGGCGGTTCTCCGCGGCGCGGCCGGATCAGAATGCCTAGCCCCTCGCGGTTTCTGGGCGCCTGGCGAACCGCCCAGCCCCCGCGGCCGTCGGGGATGTCGTCGAAGCAGAAGTTGCCGATGCTATAGAAGATAGGCCGG
Organism: uncultured Caldilineaceae bacterium; assembly: GCA_964649875.1. Classification (GTDB taxonomy): domain Bacteria; phylum Chloroflexota; class Anaerolineae; order Caldilineales; family Caldilineaceae; genus JASGTU01. The sequence goes on along the minus strand of CAZYSJ010000054.1, from coordinate 2,986 downwards.
CCGTTCACCGTCTCACAGCCGCGCACCACATGCGGATGATGGCCAATCACGCAGTCCGCGCCCGCGTGGATCAGCGCGCGCGCCGCAAGCCGGTCTGCGGGGAGCGGATAGGCGAAATGCTCATCGCTCCAATGCACGACGCACGCCACCCAGTCCGCTTGCTGCCGGATCGCCTGTATAGCCTGCGTCGCAGCCTCCGCACCGGGCCAACAATTCGGTCCCGGCACAGCCATCCAGTCCGGGTGCGTCTCCGGGAAGACCCAGTTGAGCACGGCCAGCCGTCCCTCCGGCGTTTCCCAAGACAACGGCTGGGCGATCTCCTCCGGGCAAAGCCCGGCCCCCACGGTTGTGAACCCCTCCCGCCGCAACGCCGAGAGCGTCTCCGACAGGCCGGACGGCCCCGCGTCCAAGATGTGGTTGGTCGCCAGCGTGGCAAAGCCGGGCGCCCAGTTGCGCAGCACGTGCGGCGAATTCTTGAACGCCATGAAACGCGGCCCGCTGCTACGCGGCGACGGGTTGAGCGCGTCGCCGACGGGCAATTCCCAGTTGAACAGCACGCGCCCCTCGCCCCCATTGCGCAGCGCGGCGAGAGGCGGCCACTCCCGTTGCCGGTTCGCTTCGTTCGTCAGGGCGATGTCGCCTACAATCAGCAAGTTCATGGCGATGCTCCGCCGCGCATTCGCTCTATCGCCAGTTGCCTTATCAGCCGCCGGTCATCAGGAGCGAGCATGACGCGCCACGCGAAGCCGGCGTAGACCAGCGTCACAGCCGCAGCCAACGCCGTCAAGCTGAGCCAGCCGGCCGGCATGCCGACCTGCGATAACGCATATGCCGAGCCGCCTGCGAACAGCGTACCGGCAATGCCTGGCGTCAAACTCGGCAAGTAGCTCCACCAACGCAGCCCCATGACATTGGCCGTGTAGATCGGCATGTACAAGCCGTTCTTGACCGTCCACGCCATCGCGCCCGCCATCGCCACCCCCATGTATCCCCACGGGCCCCACTGAGCCATCGCCACCGCCAAGCCAAGCGCGGCCACGCCGGAGAGCAGGGTGACGATGCCCGGCCATTTCACCCTGTCGTAGGCGTTCTGTACGTGCAGCAGCGGGCGCACAGACAAGTTCAGGCCAAGGTGGATCACAAGAACAATGAGCAAGCCGCTCAGATACGCAAAGGAAGGGCCAAGCCACAGGGTTAACAGCGGTTTGCCGAAACCGCACAACAGACCGACCGGCAGCGCCAATCCCAGCCCAAGCAACCGCACGGCTTGCTCGGCCACAGACCGCACGCCGGCAACGTCGCCGTGCGCGTATTTCGCCAGGATTACCGGCCTGACCACGACAGCCGCGGCGTCCGCCAGATACTCGATCAGCAGGGCAAGCTGAGCGACTGCAGCGTAGGCCCCGGTCATGGCGGCGCCAAAAAAAGCGTTGACGACGATCAGGCCCGTCCCTTGCAGCAACATGGCCCCAGCCATGTTCACCACCAACCACCCGCTCATGGACAACAGGTCGTGCAGCCGCGATAGGTCGAATGCCGTCAGTCGAATGTGCAGCTCCGGCGTCAACCGGCGCCACAGACGCACATAGCCGGCCATGCATACCGCCGCGCCGGCCAGCATAGCCGCCCCGGCATACCAGAGCCGGGCGGGCAGCAACAAGAACAGCGCCGCGATCAGGCCGAACCGCACCGCCAGCCCTGCCAGGCTGACGGCATTCCGCCACACGAACCGGCTGTACACGAATGGTGAGACGGCAAAAACCCCGCCGATCACGGTGACAAAGAACGCCGCCGCGCTCAATGCAAAAAGCCAGGACGAATCCCGCTCCCACCCTGCAGGCACGGCAAACAACGAAGGAAAGGCGACGGCGACAGCCGCGACGAGAGGGCTGAGACCGGCCGTAACCGCCAGAATGCCAAACAAAGCCGTGTTGAACGTCTGGTTGGCGGCCTGCGCATCGCGCCGCCCCAGATCGATTGCCAGGAAACGGCTGACGGCGGAGTCAAGCGCCGCGGTCACGACGGAGAGATACGATGTGACCATGTGCACCAAGGGGATCACGCCGAAGGCGGCGACGCCTATGCGGCCGATGAGAAACGGCGTCATCCATAGATTGGCGACCGTCTGCACCCCGATATAAGCAGCGTTGGACGCGACGTTCGCCATGAACCTGCGCTGCACCGACGCCGTATCCGACGCCGTATCCGGCGCGGCAGCCGGCGTCGCAAGCGGCGCATCGTTGCTCACCGCATCGCTAATGACCGTCGTCGCGGGTCTAATCATGACGAGCCTACCTGACCTCGATCAGCGGCATGTAAAGCGGCGTCCACAGCTCGCCGCTGCACTTCTCCAGAAGGATGATGCCGTCCTGAGGCAGCAGGGTGACCTGGTTGACGCGCGCGCCGTCGTTATAGCGCGCCACGCTCACCCACTTGAAGGCGTCGGCTACGACATCTCCCTCGCCCGTCGCGATCAACGTCGCAGCGGCGGACTTCCCGGCGTCGAACTGAAAGACGCCCAGGTCGCGCCAACCGTCTTCTCCGCTTGACTGGTCGAGGGCGACGGTTGCCGTACCTCCTGTGTGCGTAATCCCCACCGTCACGCTGATGCTCTGTCCGGCGTGAGGCGCAACCCATGCCAGCACATGGTAAAGCCCGCCAAAGGCAAGTTCAGGCTGATACACGGCGCTCGCCAACGCGCCGCCGGCGGCGACGAGGACGGATTTGCCGAACTGCTCGTTGCTTGCCGGCTCCGCTCGCCATCCTGCGGACGCGGCGATGGCATCGTCGTCGATGCGCGTCTGGAAAAGAGGCGCTTGGTCCGCGTCGAGTTTGCAGTAGCTGCGGGGCAAGGCGACCGTCTGGGTCTCCGACGAGGCGTTGACCACGGCCAATCCATTCTCGAAGGGGCGCGCCCATACGCCTGACGGGTCGGACTGTAAGGCGGCGTCATCCGGTAAAGCGTGGCGGCTCCTCTGCGGGTTGC
>CAZYSJ010000053.1:8500-29746 GCA_964649875.1 uncultured Caldilineaceae bacterium | reverse complement strand
GGCATGAGCGCCATCCGCGAGTTCTGGCTGCCGGAACTCAAGGCGATGGGCGTGAAATGGGTAAAGATCTTCAACCACGACGGCGCCATCGACTTTGCCGAGTTGCTGTTGGCCGAAGGCATCATGCCCATCGTGCGCATCTTCCGCCCCAGCCCCAACCCGGGCACGCTCGACATCCGCGAACTGGTGCATGTGGACGCGCTGATCCGCGTGGGCGTGCGCTATTTTGAATTCAACAGCGAACCGGACCTGGATTCCGAGTGGAAGGGGGGGCGCGTCCCCGCCAATGGCCTGGACTTAGTAGCCGACCACGCCATCGCCAACATGGATACGATCCTGGAGCGCGGGGGGATGCCCGCTGTGCCGGCCGTCTCCAACGGCAGCCGCTGGGACTTAGTAGGCCGCATTGTGGCGCGTGGGCGCAAGGACCTTTTCAGCGGGCCGGTCTGGCAGGCCATCCACAACTACTCGCAAAACCGCCCGCTCGATTACCCCTATGACATCGGCAACCAGGAAGGCGCAGCCTATACGCCGCGCTTCTACCAGGCGCTCGCCGCCGAGAAATGGGGCGAGGACGCATGGCGCGGCCGCTCGCTGGCCGAGGTGAACCGTCTGCGCCTGGAGCGACGCAACCCAGGGTTCTCCATCATGGATGACCACGCCTGCTGGCTGGCCTATGAGCGCTTCGACGCCATCAACCGCCGCCACCTGGGTCGCAGCATCCCCATTCTCTCGACCGAATGCGGCTACATCGTGGGGGAGGACGTCGACCCGCGCTACCCGGCCACGACGCCCGATCTGCACATGGCGCAGACGTTGGAGGCCTGCCGCATCATGATGGGCTCCAGCGAACGCTTTGCCGCCGCGCCCCCCTACTTCTTCTGCACCGCATTCTGGCTGATGGGCAACAACCTGCTGGGCAACAGCAGCTCGTGGTGCGAACGTCACTCGTGGTATAGCGAGAGCTGGCCCGGTAAGCGGCTGCCCATCGTCCAGGCGCTCAAGGCCGAACCGAAGACGGTGCGACGCTGGGAGGGAGCAACGCCCGTCGGCGCGCGCAGCATGTTGCGCGGCACGATTCTGCATGCAGGCGATCGCCGCAGCCTCGTGCTTGAAAAAAGCGGCCAAGAGGTCGCCCGCGCTACGCTGGACGCGCACAGCCGCTATGTGATGCGCGACCTGCTGCCCGGCAACTACATCCTGCGCGTGGAGGATACCAGCGTTTCACAACCCGTCAGCCTGGCCCCAGGCCAAGAGGAATCGATCCTCAACCTGGACCTGGCGGAGATTGCGCCGGAGACGAGCGCCAGCACGGTGCGCGGCGTTGTGCGCGGGGGCGCGGGCGCGGTTGTCATGCTGCTGCGCCCCAGCGACGGGGAAGAATGGGTGACGATGGCGCACGACGACGGCGCTTTTCGTTTCGTCGACCTGCCGCCGGGCGTCTACAGCCTGCGCGTGCAGGGCGGCAACAAGATCGACCGCATCGAGCTTGACGGGCGTCGAGAGTACGAAACCGAACTGGCCGTAGCCGGCTGGGGCTATACGGTGCGCATGGCCGGTCAATCTCCCGCCTTCGGCGCCATCTGCGTCTCTGTCGAGGATCGCCAGGGGATCGTCGTGCAGGCGCACACCGGCGAGTGGACAAGCGAGCCGGTCGTCACCGGCAGCGCGCCGGAATATGGCGATTCCGCCTGCGTGATCAGCCCGCTCGAAGCGGGCCACTACATCGTCTCGGTAGAGGGCTTGCCCGACGCCGCAGGCCGAACCGTCGATCTGGAGGCGTATGTGCAGGTGGACGGCAGGCAAATGCCGCGGATCGAGTTCGTCTACACCGAACCGGTGATCGAAACGGACGCTCCGCATTCGAGCATACGCGGCCGCGTGATCGGCGCGGGCGGGCCGGACAACAACCTGCATGTCTGGCTCTTCGACAGCCAGGCCAACCGGCAGGAACAGGCTGTCGGCCCGGACGGTTCCTTCGCCTTCGAGGGGCTAAGCGCGGGCGTCTACTCGGTCGAGGTCGTGGGCCATGCAGACACGGCCAGCCGATCCGATATCGCGCTGGACGGGGAGAACGCGGTCGAGGTGGAGTTGGCGATCCCGCTGGCCCCCGGCGCAGAGGCGGATGCAGCGCCGGCGATCGGACGCAGCGTGATTTCAGGCATCGCGCCCGACGCCGCAGGCAAGCCGGCGCGCCTGATCGACGCGGTCGGCAACGAGTTCAAGCAAACCGTGGACATGGAAAACTCGTTCCGCTTCACCGACCTGGACGCGGGCGTCTATACCTTGACGGTAGAAGGCGGCTACGAGCAGCGCGATCTGGAAGTGGACGGCGCCTCGGGTCTGCATGTGCAGTTCCAGCCGCTTGTCCAGACATGGGAGGCGAAGGCCAGCCCCGCAGGGTCGATGCCCGGCTATAGCGTGGTGCGCGTCGAGGTGGAAGGCATGCGCGGCCTGCCGGTCTACATCTGGAAGGACGACTGGGAGGGCATGATGCGGCGGACGGGCAGCAAGCCGGAGTACGGCGAATGCTCCGCCGAATTCAGCCCGCTTGGCCCCGGCACGTATATGGTCGAGCCGGAAGGGCTGGGCGTTTGGGCCGACGTCGAATTGACCGGCCTGGAAGTGATGTGGCTGGACTTTCGGCGCAAGGCCGTTCCCAGCAGCCCGCACATCGTCGAGAAGCTTGCGCCGCCGCCCGTCGAAGAGAATTCGCCGCCCGCCTCGCCGCAGCAAGCGGAGCATCCGGCGCAAGCCGCGCCGCCTATCCGGCAAGAGCCTGCGCCGCCGCGCCAAGACCGCGTCTGCGCGCTGCTGTTGGCCGTGCCGCCGGACGTGGAGACGCTCAAGGCGCTGCTGCGCCATGTGGCGCAAGGCCGGCTCTCCGTCGTCGATACGCCGGATGAGGCGCTGGCCTATGACCGCGCGCTGGTCATCGGCGACGAGCGTGAGGACGACGTAGCCGCAGCGTTGGCTGCGCTGCGCGACCGCGGGCTGGCAGCCGAAGCCGTGTTCGAGGGTTTCGGCAACCTCCCCATCTAGCTCCCCTAGGCGGCATAGAGTACAGGAACGGCATCCCTGCCGCCGGGCGTGCCGCTCGGGCGTTTTCGCGGATCGTCCAAGTTCGGGTATAGTACATTGCGCAGCAACGCCCCAAACACAACAGAATCAGTGCATCCGTGGTCCATACGCTTTTGCATACGCTTTTGGAGGAGAAGATGGCATCGCTCAAGCGGTTTGTCCAGCAGTATTTCCCCACAATCTTGCTGTTGATGGCGGCGGGCGGGTTCGCTATGATCGCCGCGGAGTTGCTCTTGACCAGCCACACGGACGGCCTGCAGATGGTGGGGTTGATCGCCTCCGTGATCGGGTTGATCCTGGGCGTGGTCGCGCTGTTTATGTCCGGTCAGAAGGCGCGCGACATCATTGCTATTCTGTTCGTCGTGCTAAGCATCGCCGGCTTGCTTGGCGTGCTGCAACATGCGGGAGCGCGCGCTGAAGATGCCGAGTCTGCTGCTCCGCCGCTTGCCTCGTTGAGCCTGTCGGGGCTGGCGTTGTTGGGGGCGGCTGTGCTGCTGAGCATGGGGCAGCCGCGCACGGCTGATGTCCGCGCCGGCAAGCAGTCCGGGCGCAAAAACGCCCGCTCGGCGCGCTGATCGGACGAGCGGGCGTTCCTCCTCGCAAAGCCTGCCGCTTGCCGGGCCAAGCGCGCCGGACCAATCCGATTTATGTCGAGTTGGCGTCGAGTTTATGTCGAAGATGAGAGAGGAGACGTCGCTTCGGGCCGCCCTGCGGCCTCAACCGGCGTCTCCATTTCCGGTGCAGCGCAGTAGTAACTTTGCCCTGCGCAGGCGCGGCAAAGCAAAGCCCCGTCTATGCGCACCTCGCGCTCGTTGATGATCTCTTCTCCGCAGCGGTCGCAGGCGACGCGATAGCCGGCGCGGCTGATGATGGCTGCGACCGGCGTTCGCAGCGTCACCCGCTGTGCGACGAGCAGTTCCTCATCAGGCATGCGCTGGTAGCCGAGGAGCATGGCTTCCCAGCGGTTGCGAGCCTCCGGCGCGTAAGCGGCAGCGCGATGGCGTCCGTTCGGGTGCGGAGCGATGCGCCACGCAAGCCCCGTTTTCGTATCGACAAAGGTGGCCGCGGTCTTGCCGAAATCCTCGACGCGCAGGGTGCGCCTGCCTACCCAGCAGTTCGTCGCCACGGCTACGCCGTCCGAAAAACAGCCGTCGGACTCCACAATTGTCAACGTCCGCTTATCGTGTTGGGGCAGTTCCAGCCCAAGCAGATCCGCAGCCAGCAGGCCCATACGCACGCCCAACACCTGCCGCGGGCAGATGTGGCTGTGCAGGGCGGCGGACCGTTGCAGCAATTCCTCCAAAGCGATCATGGCCCGTCCTTCTTGATCATGCCGGCGAGCCTTGGACGCCGGCGCGGGCCTGATTATACCAGCCCTATGGACGCGCTGTACAGACCGGCGGCTTGCGTCCAAACCTTTGCCCGATAACGGCGAAAGTGGTATGCTACGAAAGCCTGTGAGCATCGTTTCGCAAGCCAGGCGGACACAGCGACCCTCGACTCGCATTTTTCTCCAACAGATTCTGTGACGTGCTTTATTCCTGCCGACAACCTCAATACCTGGCGAGGAATCAAAATTAGGTTCGGGAGAGTGCAATGAAACGTATCGCCCAGGGGACTCTTTTATTTTTTATGGTGGCGTTAGCCGGTTTTGGCGTGACGTTGCTGGCGGCGAGAGCGACGCAGATGACCCGGTTGTTAACCGAGGAATCGCCCGCCGTCGCAGCCGGGAGCGTGGCAGAACTTGAGATTGGCGCCGGTACGCTCAGCGCGCCGGCGGCGGCGGAACCGGCTGTAGAGGAGCAGTCCGTCGTGCGCGAAGCGCTGAGCGCGGTGGGCACGGTCGAGGTGAAGGAAGACCGTCAAGTGGTGCTCGGCGCCGGCGGTCGGGTCGACGCCATCCGTGTGGAAGTCGGCGACCCGGTGAAAGCCGGCGACCTTTTGATCGCACTCGACACGACCCATCTGGATTGGTCGGTCGAGCAGGCGGAGATCGGGTTCGAGACGGCGCGCATCAACTTCGAGGAACTCGGCGATCTGATTGAGGAGGCCGATATCCAGGCCGCCGAGGCGAACCTGCTGCTGGCGCAAGAAACCCTAGCCGAGGTCGAAAGAGGGCCGAGCGAAGAAGAAATGGCGTCGGCCAAGAGCGCAGTCGCCGCAGCGTGGGCGCGCTACGAGGAACTGCAAGATAAGCCGACGCCCGCCCAGATCAATTCCGCCCTTGCCACCCTGAGAAAAGCCGAGATCACCCTCCAGCAGGCGCAGCGCGAGTACGACAAGATCGCCTGGCTGCCCGAAGCCGCAGCCTCGGCGGCCGCCGACGATCTACAGCGCGCTACCGTCGATCTGGAAGCGGCCAAAGCCGCCTTCGAGGAAGCCAACAAACCGGCGACCGAATCGGAACTGCAATCCGCCCTGAGCGCCGCCCAGGCTGCACAGGACAATTTCAACCGGCTGAGCGAAAAGCCGACGCCCGCCGAACTAGCCGCCGCCAAGGCCGATGTCGTCTCAGCGCAAACGGCGCTGGACAAGCTGAAAGAAGGCCCCAAAGAGTCCGAATTGCGCAAGGCCGAGTTGAACGTGCGCCAGGCAATGATCGGGCTGGAGCAGGCTCGCCTCGACCGCGAACACGCCGACGTGGTTGCGCCTATCGACGGCACAGTCCTCTCGGTTAACGTTGAACTAGGCCAACAGGCGTCCGCAGGAACGGTGGCCGCCACATTGGCGGATACGGCCAACGTGCGCCTGGTGGTCAACGTCGAGCAGAAGGACATCAGCCGCATCTATCCGGGCCAGCCCGTCGCCATATCGGTCTTCGCGCTGCCCGACGAGCAGTTCGCGGGCATCGTCGATCGCGTGGCGCCGATCGCCAACGCCGGCACCGGCTTCGTCACCTTCCCAGTCATTATCGTACTGACCGAAGGCCCGATGGAGATGCTGCTGCCCGGCATGACAGCCTCGGCAGTCTTCCAGGAGGGCGAAGCGCCCGCAACCGAACCGGCAGCCGGCGAGGAGCCTGCCGCCGAGGAAGCCGTCGAGGAGTCCGCCGAATCTGCAGAGGCCGATGAAAGCGCGCCGGAGGCTGAAGAGGGCGACGAAGACGCCGATGCAGAGACGGCTGCGCCTGACGCGAGCGCCGACTAGCGCGCCTGCCGGACAATGGATGAAGCGCAAGACGGCAATGCCTGTCGCTTATCGTCTTGCGCTTCTTGTGTATCTCTAGCCGAACCGTCCTCGCTGCAAACGCTTGCGGCGCCGGAGCGGTCTGCCAAACGGACAGGCCGCAGGAATGATGGATCTATCGTTATGAAGTGTGACAGCAGATGAACCGTGACAGCAACCGCGCTGATCAACGCGCTCCTCGCGCGGCGGACTCCTCGCCGCATACGCTGATAGCTGTGGAGCCGCGCGCACGCCGCAGCCGCGCGCCGATCTTCTACCTGGGCGCGCTGGCGCTGGTGTTGGGCGTAGCCGCAGGCGTCGTCTGGCTGGCGCAGTCCGATCTGGGCGCAGTGGAAACGCTGCCCGAACAGGCGACCGCGCCCCTGCCCACAGCTACGCTTGTCGAACAGCCCGAAGCCGCCCCGCCCACAGTCGAAGCCGCCGTCGAAAATCCTGCCCAAGCCGCGACGCCCGCCGGCGCGCCGCGCCTTGCCCTGGCGCCGGCCGCCGCGCCCACAGTCGCACCGACTGCCACCCCCATCCCCTTCCTGGACAGCATCGAGGGCGTGATCGGCTTAGGCGGCGCAGACGTGTGGAACGAAGACGGTCGCTTCGCCGGCAAACTGGCCCAAGGAGCGCTGCTTTCCGTGCAGGAACGGTCCGCGGACAGCGTCTGGCTGTACGTGGTTGCAGAGTCTGGCCTATCCGGATGGACTGCGGCGGACGCGGTGATCGTGTTCGACAGTTCGCGGCTGCGACCGCGCGACCTGGTGTTGATCCCGATCACGCCCACGCCGGCGCTGCCGGCCGCGGCGGCCATTGCGCAAGCGGACGAGCCTGCGCTGCTGCCCACCCCAACGCCCGGCGCGTCGACCGGCCAAGAAGAGCAGCCGCAAACGCGCCTCCTGGGCCGCGTCAACCTAGAGAGCGGACGCTTGAACGTTCGTTCCGGTCCGAGCGCAACGCGCCCCGTCATCGCAAAGGCCCTGCCCGGCGAGGCTTACTTCCTGCTGGGGCGCAGCGCAGACGGCGCCTGGCTTCAGATTGAACTGGTCGAACCGGCGGGCGAATTCGGCTGGGTCGCGGCGGAATACATCACCGCGGACGCGTCGCCGGATTCGTTGCCCGTGGCGAGCGATGTAAGCGACGCTCCGGCTGTCGAGGCCGCAGAGAGCGCCCCCGCCGTCCCCGCTGCGACGACCGCGCCGGAACAGTCCGGCGACGCCAAGGCGCTGCCCGCCCCTGCGCCGCCGCTGCGTCTGCGACCTGCGCCGGCGGGCCAACCGTCCGGCCAAAGCTCGATCACAGGTCTATCGGGCACGCTCGCGATCCAAACCTCCTGGGGCGGAGATATTTCGCTCTACGACCTGGAGAGCGGCGAACTGCGCCTGCTGACCGGCGGCTTTGACCCGTCGATCAGCCCGGACGGCAGCAAGGTTGCCTTCACCCGCGACGGCGGCGAGAATGGCGTCTACGTGATCGACATCGCCACCGGCGAGGAGCAGCTGATCTTCGGCGGGCGCGAACTGCTGCGTTCGCCCAAGTGGAGCCCAGACGGCCGCTGGATCGTGTTCGTACGCGGCGACGAATACATCCTGTGCAAGAATGTGCCGGAGCGCTGCCGGCTCTCGGTAGAATCGCCGGACGGCGACCTGCCGGAGAAAGAACGGCAGCCCGCCCTGGCGCGCGTCGCCGCAGACGGCGGCGAATATCAGGACCTGCCCGTGCTGCAATACGCCGGCGCACCGGACTGGACCACAGACGGCATCGTCTACCAGTCGTTGGGCGGCCTGCAGATCACCCAGGACGCCCCCGGCGCGGATACGCAATTGGTCTATTTCGACATCCAAAAACAATACGAACTGGACCCCGACTGGCAGCCGCGGCTGGACAGCTCCGGCGGCATCGTCTTTCACCGCCGCGAGGCCAGCCATTGGGAGATCTTCACCGTCAACCCCGACGGCAGCGGCTTGCGCGGGCTGACGCAGCCGCCCTTCGCCCTGGCGGAGTCGTTCCCCAGCAACGTCTCCCCGGCATGGAGCCCGGACGGCGAACACATCGTCTTCCTCAGCAACCGCACGCCGCAACACACCGCGGGCGACTGGCGCGTGTGGGTGATGGACAAGGACGGCGGCAACCAACGCCCCCTGCCGCTGGAATTGCCGTTCGTCTACACCTACGTATCCGAGCAAATGTTGGACTGGGGACCGTGACCTTTGGCGACTGATCAGATCCGCGTGGTGATCTTTGATGTGGGCGGCGTGCTGATCCGCACCGAGAACCGGCGCCCGCGCGCCGAATTGGAGCGACGGCTTGGCCTGGCCCCTGGCGAGGCGGATGAGATCGTCTTCAACGGTGAGATGGGAACACGCGCTCAGCTAGGGGAAATCAGCGCGGCCGAACTGTGGCGTTGGGTGCAGCAACGGCTAGGGCTGGATGACGCCGGGCTAGAGGAATTTCGCCGCGCCTTCTTCGGCGGCGACCGGCTGGACGTCGAACTGGTCGATTACGTGCGGTCGCTGCGCCGGCGCCGGCAGACGGCCATCATCAGCAACGCCATGGACAGTCTGCGCCAACAGCTCACCGCGGACTACCCGGCGGCGGATGCGTTCGACCTGATCGTCTGCTCCGCCGAAGAACGCGTGATGAAGCCGGATGCCGCCATCTACGAGCGGACATTGACCCGGCTAGGCGTCGAACCGGGCGAAGCCGTCTTTATCGACGACGCAGCCAAGAACATAGCCGGGGCCAGGGCGGTCGGCATGCACGCGCTGCATTACATGCCCGGCATGGACGTGCCGGCCGAGTTAGCCCGGCTTGGCGTCACCGCACCGGCTCGCGCATAGGCTTGGCCAGTTTGCGGTAGACCGTCAGCATGCGCCGCACAATGTGCTCCCAGGCGTACTCTTGGGCGTATTCCCTGGCCTGGCGGCCAAGGCGGGCGCGCAGGCCGGCATCTTGCAGCAGTTCCAGGATGCGCGCGGCCAGGGCTTCCGGGTCGCGCGACGGCACATGATAGCCGTTGTAGCCGTTCTGGACGAGGTGGGCGAGGCCGCCGACCTCCGAGGCGATCACAGGCGTGCCCATCGCCATCGCTTCCAGCGCCACCATGCCGAAACTCTCGTAGTGAGAGGGCATGACGACCATCTCGGCCGCGGCGTAGTAATAGGGCAAGACGTCCTGATCTTTGGCGCCAAGGAAGGTCACCAGGTCGTGGATGCCGAGGTCAGCGCGCAATTGCTGGAGCCGGGCCATTTCCGCGTCCAGGTCGTCGGCCCAGGGATCGCCGCCGATAATGGCGACACAGGTGTTCTTCACAGCGTCCGGATGACGCTCCTGCAGGATGGACATGGCGCGCAACAGCGTGTCGATGCCCTTGAGCGGCTCGATGCGACCGGCGAAAAGGATGTTGTTGTCGCCGCAGGGGATGCCGACGCGCCGCTTGGACGCCCGCTTGTCCAGCGGATGGAAGCGTTTCAGGTCTACGCCGGGCGGCACGACATCGATCTTAGCGGGGTCGGCGCCATACAGGTCGATCAGTTGGCCTTCCTCAGCAGGCGTCGCCGCGATCAGCCGGTCGGCGACGGCAACGATATGGGCTTCTCCGTCCAGGCGCGACTGCGACGCCCGTTCGCTTTCATCCGCGGCGATGCGGTTCTTCATGTGGCCGAGGGTGTGGAACATCTGGACAATAGGCGTGCCGCCCCACTGCTCGCGCAGTTGCTCGGCGACAATGCCGGATAGCCAATAGTGGCTGTGGATCAGATCATAGCGGATGCCTTCGACCGCGGCGAAACGCATCACGCCGTCGACAAATTCATCCAGATAGTTCTCGACGTCCGCCAGCGGGATGGGCGTTTCCGGACCGGCGGGGATGTGGATCACGCGACCGCCCGGCCCCAAATCGTGCACGATCGCCGGACGGCAACTGTCTTGCGAACGGGTGAAGACGTCCACCTGGACGCCGTGACAGCCCAATTCGCGGCTGAAATCGCGCACATAGACGTTCATGCCGCCGGTCTTTTTGCCGCCCATCAGCGCCAGCGGGCAAGTATGCACGCTGAGCATGGCGATGCGATGGACGGGCGGCGATATTAAAACGCTCATTCTATGCTGGCTCCCTGTGATTGCATGGCGTCCCATTTGCCGGACGCTTACTATGGGGATATTGTAACGCATACACGGCGCTAGTACTGTAAGCGATGATCGTCTTTTTCAGATTCACGGCAGGCCTATGGCGGATCTCTACGATTGGTTATACCTTTCCCCCCATCTGGATGATGTTGCGCTGTCGTGCGGCGGGCAAATCGCCCAGCACGCGCAGCGCGGGCAATCCGTTCTGATCGTAACCGTGATGGCGGGCGACCCGCCGGCTGACAGCGTGTCGGGGTACGCACAGAGCCTGCACGACCGCTGGCTGTTGGCCGCCGACGCCGCCGCCGGTCGCCGCCAAGAGGATCTGGAAGCCTGCCGCATCTTGGGCGCCGGCGCGCTGCACTGGGACGTGCCGGACTGCATCTATCGCATGCATCCGCAGAGCGGCGAGCCGTTCTATGTGTCGGACGACGACATCTTCGGCGCAGTCGCCGATGCGGAGATGGAACTGCTCGACACGCTGGCGAGCCGGATGCAAACCCTGCCCGCGCACCGGCGTCTCGCCGTGCCGCTGACCGTAGGCAACCATGTCGATCACCAGTTGGTGCGGCTGGCCGCCGAACGTTGTTTCGGAAGCGCTGCGCTGGACTATTACGAGGATTATCCGTATGCTCAGAGCGACGGCGCGGTCGCGGCGACGGTCGCCGCGCAGCCGGGCGCATGGCGGGCGGAGGTCATGCCCCTTTGCGCCGCCGCCATCGAGACCAAGATCGCGGCGATCCGGGCGTACCGGTCGCAATTAAGCACCTTCTTTGCCGACGAATACGATCTGCGAGAGCAGGTCACGCAGTTCGCAGCGGCAGTAGGCGGCGAACGTTTGTGGCGGCGGCTATCGTAGAATCGCCGGCAATCGCTTTTGACCAAATCCTAGGCGTGTTCAACTGACAGATGTTCAACTGACAGATGGAGAAGAAAAGATGAGCGATATTCGCGTAACCGTATGGAACGAGTTCCGGCACGAGAAACAGCACGAGGCTGTGCGCAGCGTCTATCCGGACGGGCTGCACATCGCCATCGCCGAGGGCTTGAAGGAACACGGCTTCGCCAACGTGCGCACCGCCACCCTCGACGAGCCGGACAACGGGCTGCCCGCCGAGGTGCTGGCCGAAACCGACGTGCTCCTGTGGTGGGGACACATGGCGCACGGCGACGTGGCCGACGCCACCGTGGACAGGGTGCAGGAACGCGTGGTCAACGGTATGGGCCTGATCGTCCTGCACTCCGGCCATTTCTCCAAACCCTTCCGCCGCCTGATGGGCACGTCATGCAGCCTGCGCTGGCGCGAGGCCGGCGAGCATGAGCGCGTCTGGGTGGTCAAGCCCAGCCATCCCATCGCCCAAGGCGTAGGACCATACTTCGAGGTGCCGCAAGTCGAGATGTACGGCGAGCATTTCGACATCCCCACGCCGGACGATCTGGTCTTCATCAGTTGGTTCCAGGGCGGCAATGTCTTCCGCAGCGGCTGCTGCTTCCACCGCGGCCACGGCAAGATCTTCTACTTCCGCCCCGGCCACGAGACGCACCCGATCTACTACCAAAAGGAGATCCGCCAGGTGCTCGCCAACGCGGTGCGCTGGGCTGCGCCCGCGGTCAGCTTCGAGAACCCGTACGGCATGCAGAAGGCGATCAACGAGAAGCAAGCCCTGGAGCCGATCCAGTAAGCGGCGCACAGAGTTGCCGCACTAGCGCCTCCTTCCGGGAAGCCTGCAACTTCCCGGAAGGAACGGGGAACGTCCCGACTTCTTGGCCGCTCAATGTGTAGAGGCGGCAAGAATGCCGCCGAACGTGCGGCTCGCAGGCTAAGATTGGCACGAATTCAAGAAGGAGCATAGCATGAGTCTGGCAGGTAAACGCGTAGCGATATTGGCCGAAGAGCTATACGAAGACCTGGAGCTGTGGTATCCCTACTACCGGCTGATCGAAGAGGGCGCCACCGTAACCCTTGTCGGCCCGGAAGCCAAAGCCTATCCAAGCAAACACGGCTATCCGGCCAAAGCGGACGTTGCGGCAAGCGATGTGAGCGCAGCGGATTTCGACGCGGTCGTGGTTCCGGGCGGCTTTGCCCCAGACAGGCTGCGCCGCTATACCGCCGTGCTGGACCTGGTGCGGGGCGTGGCGGAAAAGAACGGCGTCGTCGGGGCTATCTGCCACGCGGCGTGGGTGCCGATCTCAGCCGGCGTGGTCAAGGGCAAACGCGCCACATGCGTCGCCGCCATCAAAGATGACCTGATCAACGCAGGCGCAGACTATGTGGACGAAGCGGTCGTAGTCGACGGCAACCTCGTCACCTCGCGCACGCCGGCGGACTTGCCCGTCTGGCTGCCGGCGCTGATCAAGGCGATTGCGGGCGCATAATTAACGCATAGGCGGCGGGGAGGGAGCGTAGCCCCTCCTCGCCGGGTGGCGGACGGCTGCGCAGTTCAGGATTATCTCGCAGATTAATTGCAGACGGAACGCAACGGGAAGGATGCGGCGATGAACGACGGGGTGGATTATCAGGGGCAGCTTGTCTTGCATTTCCGGCGCGGGTACCTAACCCAAGCCATCGGCGGGCATAACGTGTGGCGCACACAAACCATCCCGCGCACAGTCCCCGCCGATCAGACGGCGATCATTGTGTGCGACATGTGGGATAAGCATTGGAGCAAGGGCGCGGCCGAGCGCACTGCCGAGATGGCCCCCTACATGAACGAAGTCATCGCCGCCGCGCGCCGCCGCGGCGTCCAGATCATCCACGCCCCGTCCGACACCCTGGACTTCTACAAAGATACGCTGGCGCGCCATCGCATCCGGCTGGCGCCGTTTGTGCCGCCGCCGGAAGACGCCGACCGCCCCGTGCCGCCCCTGCCCATCGATGACAGCGACGAAGGATCGGATACCGGCGAGACCGAGCCGCGCCGCGTCTGGACGCGACAACACGCCGCCATCCACATCGACCAAGAAGCGGATGTAATCTCCGACAACGGGCAGGAGATCTACAACTTCCTGCACCAGCAGGGCATCCGCCAGGTGTTGATCATGGGCGTCCACACCAATATGTGCATCCTGAACCGTTCGTTCGGCATCAAGCAGATGGTGAAGTGGGGCGTGAACATTGCGCTGGTGCGCGACTTGACCGATGCCATGTACAACCCGGCCATGCCGCCCTATGTGAGCCATAACGAGGGAACGCAACTGGTCGTGGGCTATATCGAGAAGTTCTGGTGCCCGACCATCGCCAGCGAAGACCTGCTGGGCGCGTCCGGCTAGGTCGTCTAGCCTACCTCGACCAGCATGGCGTCGAGCGTCACGCTTTGGCCGGGCTGGACGTCCACGCGCAAGACGACGCCGCTGCGCGGGGCGCGGATCTCGTTCTCCATTTTCATCGCTTCCAGCACAACCAACGATTGGCCGGCCGTCACCTGTTGGCCCGGCTCGACCAATACGCGCGTGATCAAGCCTGGGATCGGCGCCTTAATGCGCCCGTCGCCGCTTGTGGGCCGGGCAAAGGTCGCCTCCATGTCGCGCAGATCCAGGTGATGGCGACGGCGACCCGACTGAACCCAACGCAGGCCGCGGTCGAAGATCACTTCGTAGGGATGCCGGTCCACGACGATCCATTCGATAGGCTGGCCTGGGTCTGCGCCCGGCACGTAGATGTCGATCTCCTCGCCGTCCACGGTCGCGGAAAAAACGGTCGGGTCGGCAGAATCCTGGCGCACATCGATCTCGTAGGTGCGCCCGTTGATGGTCACGGCAATCTTGCTCATCGCAGATGTTGGCCTCATGATATGGCGCGACTGGAACGATGCCAGCCGGAAAGCGTTCGTTCAGGGATGACGGGCGCCTGCGCCTGGTTGCGCAACACATAGGCGACCGCCGCCGCCGCCGCCAAGTCGCGTTCGGTGCGCCCCGCCGCCGGCTGTACCGGGTCGAGCCGGCCAAGCAAGCTCGTGTCATAGACGCCGCCGGCAAAGCGCGTGTCGTCGATGATCTGCCGGAGCAGCGTCAGGTTCGTCTGAACCCCGCGAATCGTGAACTCGTCCAGCGCCCGCGCCATGCGTCGCACGGCCAGTTCGCGGTCATCGCCCCAGACCACCAGCGTAGCGAGGATCGGGTCATATTCTACCGGAACCTCGCAGCCGGCGCAGCCGTAGGTGTCGACGCGCAGATGCGCGCCCCCCGGCATACGGAATCGGCGCAGCACGCCCGGACTGGGCAAATAGTGGTTCCAGGGGTCTTCGGCGTTGATGCGACATTGGATGGCCGAGCCGCGCATGCTCACGTCCTCTTGCGCCAGCGACAGCGGCAAACCGGCGGCGATGCGTATCTGCTCGCGCACAATGTCCACGCCGGTCGCCATCTCGGTGACCGGGTGTTCGACCTGGATGCGCGCCTTAATCTCCGTAAAGTAGAAGGCCCCTTCGCCATCCATCAAAAACTCGACCGTACCCGCTCCCTGGTAGTTGAAGAGACGCGCAATGCCCAGCGCCGTTTCCCACAGTTCAGCGCGCTGCGCCGGTTTAAGGTTGGGCGCGGGGGCCTCGCCCACCATTTTCTGGTTGTTGCGCTGCAGCGAGCCGTCGCGGTCGCCGAGGTGGATGATCCGCCCCTGGCTGTCGCCCAGAATTTGCACTTCCAGATGACGGGCGTCGGGGATGACCTTCTCCAGGTAGATGCGCTGGTCTCCGTAGACATTGCCCGTTTCGCGGCGGGCCTGGCGCACGCTCTCGATCAGGGAACCGGCCTCGTCGACGACGCGTGTGCCGCGCCCGCGCCCGCCGCTGCACGACTTCACAGCCAGCGGGTAGCCCAGTTCCTGCGCCTGGTCGAGCAGGGATCGCGCCTCCTCGTCGCTCAGCGCGCCGGCTGCGTCCAGCGCCGTCCGCGCGTGCACGGGGATGCGATAGCCGGCGTTGCGCACCCGTTCCATGGCGTCGATCTTCGCCTGACAGGCGGCGACCGCCCCGCTCGGCGGACCGACGAAGGCGATGCCGGCCTCTTCGCAGGCGCGAATGAACTCAGGGCGTTCGGCCAGGAAGCCGTAGCCGGGATGGATTGCCTCTGCGCCCGTCTGCTTGGCGATGCGCAAAATCTCGTCCCCGTCCAGATAGCCGCCGGGCGTCTGCAACTGCACGCACTCATCCGCCAGGCGGACGTGCAGCGAGCTGCGGTCGCCTGCGTCGAAGACGGCGACGGCGGCAATGCCCATCTCGCGGCAGGTGCGGATAATGCGCACCGCGATAGCGCCGCGGTTGGCGATCAACAATTTGTCGAACATATCAGCTCCTTGCCGCCTACATGGGCGCGATGCCGTGTTTGCGCGGCACATGCCGCTCGCGCTTGGAGAGGGTCAATTCAAGCGCGCGGATAAGGACGCGTCGCGTGTCGCGCGGCTCGATCACGTCGTCGATCAGGCCGCGGGCGGCGGCAATGTACGGGTTGTTGAAGCGCTGCTGATACTCTTCCGTCAGCTCGCGGCGTTTGGCTTCAGGGTCGGCCGCCTCACTTACTTGTTTACGGAAGAGGATGTTGACCGCGCCCTCTGCGCCCATGACCGCGATCTCGGCGTTGGGCCAGGCGTAGAGCAGATCGCCGCGCAGCCCCTTGCTGCTCATAACGCAGTAAGCGCCGCCATAGCTCTTGCGCAGGATGACCATAAGCTTGGGCACGGTGGCTTCGCTGTAGGCGTAGATCATGCGCGCGCCGTTGCGGATGATGCCGCCGTACTCCTGGTGCGTGCCGGGCAGAAAGCCGGGTACGTCTTGCAGCGTAACCAGCGGGATGTTGTAGGCGTCGCACAGACGGATGAAATGCGCCGCCTTGACAGAGGCCTTGATGTCGATCGTGCCGGCCAGCACCATCGGCTGGTTGGCGACGACGCCGATCACCCAGCCGTTGAGCCGCGCAAAGCCGACCACCATGTTCTCCGCCCATAGCTGGTGCACCTCGAAGAAACGGCCGTCGTCGACGATGCCGGCGATGACCTGGCGCACGTCGTAGGGCTTATGCGGTTCGACGGGAACGATCCGCTCCAGTTCGGGGCAACTCCGGCGCGGGTCGTCGCGCGGCGGCACATAGGGCGGGTCGTCCTGATTGTTGGAGGGCAGATAGGCGAGCAGCGAGCGCACCATCGCCAGGCACTCCCGATCGTCCTTCGCCAGAAAATGGCTGACGCCGCTTTCGGTGGAGTGGATCAGCCCGCCGCCCAGTTCTTCCAGCGTGACCTCCTCCTGCATCACGGCTTTGACAACGTTCGGACCGGTGATGAACATATAGCTGTTCTCCGTCATAAAGACGAAGTCGGTCAGGGCCGGCGAATAGACCGCGCCGCCCGCACAGGGGCCGAGGATGACCGAGATCTGCGGGATGACGCCGGACGCCTCGCAGTTGGCGTCGAAGATGCGCGCGTAGCCCGCCAGACTGTCGACGCCCTCCTGGATGCGCGCCCCGCCGGAGTCGTTGAGCGCGATAAAGGGACAGCCGTATTTCAGAGCCATCTCCATCGCCTTGACGATCTTGGCGGCGTGCATTTCGCCCAGCGAGCCGCCCATCACCGCGGCGTCCTCGGCCGCGGCAAAGACGCGGCGCCCGTTGATCAGCCCAAAGCCGGTGAGCACCCCGTCGCCGAAACGCGAAGAGCGCCCGTCCATGTATTGCTCGTAGCGCGGCGTGACCAGCGTGTCGATCTCGCTAAAGGTGTTGGGGTCAAAAAGGACGTCCAGCCGCTCCCGCGCGGTGAGGCGTCCTTTGGCATGTTGCCTTTCCCGGTCCTTCTCCGAGCCGGCGGCCTTCTTTTTGCGCTGACGAAGATCATCGATATAAGGTTCCAAAAGTCAGTTCCCCCCGAATAGTGCGAATAGCCGGTGCAGCAAGACGACGTGACAAGACGTTATCCGCCGCAAACCGGACAACCACACGCTCATGCGTTGCGTTCTCACTTTACAACCGGCCGTTGGCAGCTAAGCCGCCGTCCAATCTCGTTGTTCGCCTGCAGGCGACAGCGCACACAAGGCGAGCGCATAACGCATACTATCTGCGTCCATTGTGTACACCCGATGCCAGGCCGACAGACAATAACCCGGCCCGGCCTGCTCCGCGGCGGCGGCAGCCGGTTCTCCATGCAACGTGACGCACGCGGACGACCAGCCGGACGCCTCCGCCGTGTGCGGGTCTGCTGCATCGCGTCCATACACGGTCGCCCGGCGCGGGTCGACACTGAGGCCGAGTTGCAGCGCCTTAAGCGTCGCCTCCTTGAGGCTCCAGATGACGGTCGTCAGTCCGTCGCGCCAAACAGCCGGCGCGGCCATCACCGCCGCCTGTTCTTCCGGAGCAAAATAGTCGCGCACAAACGACGCTTCACGCGGCTCAATCAACTCGACATCGCCGCCCACGCGCGGCAAACGCGTTGCCGTCCCAGTCTCTGCAGCATTCGCCTGCGCCGCCAGCGCACAAAAGGCGATGCCGCGGCTGTGGCTGATGGTCAGGCTGACCGGAATGCGTCCGGCGTCGCGCCCCGATTCAATCAGCGCATAGGGCGCGCCGGTCGGATCGTTGGCTACGGTAATTTGCACAAGCGGCGGCGCGCCGCCTTGCTCATCCAAATAGGCCGACAACAACCGTTTCGCCGTCCACCGGCCCAACAGCCATTCCTGACGTCGCTTCGGATAAATCAGGCGCGCCAGGTGAGCGGCTTCCGGCGGACTTAATAGGCCGGGCGGAGCCGCTCCGCTCGCCGCGTCAGGGCAGTCATGCACGGTCTGCACCAGCCAGCGGATCATGGCGCACGCTCACAGCGCAGGCCGGGCCACCGTGCGGAAGCCCTGCAGCTCGACGTAGACGCGTCCGTCCTCATCTACGACCTGGGCGTCAAACACGCCATCCTGCTCTCGCGCCTGGACGAGCGCATAGAGACGGCGCTCCCCGGCCTCCTTCGCCTGGCGATAGACGGCGACGCGCTCGACGCCCGCCGGCAGCGCCATGCTCCCGCTCGACTTGAGCGACCAGAGCGCGACAGCCTGGAAACAAAGCTCGACCAGTCGCGGGGCCATGAGCGAAGCGGCATGCGCAGGCGCGGTGTTGGGTGGCAGGTCACGCGCCATGAGCGCGGTCGCTGCGCGCCCGTTCACGGCTGCGCGCTCGATGACCTGGTAGGCGGGGCCGTGGAAGAAGACCTCATATATCTCCGCAGCGGGTATCGGCAGACTGTCCGCGCCTGGCGCATTGAAGTCGATGCGCCGCGCCTGCAACGCTTCCCGCCGCAGCCGCACAGCCGCGCGGAAGTGTTCGGCCTCGCGCGTGGGCAGGCCGGGCCTAGCCGGCTCGGTCACAGAGCGCAGCACGGCCCGGGCGACTAGTTCGCCCCCGGCCTGCGACGTGATCACCGCGCCAACAACCAGCGTGCGCGGTTCCATGCGATGGAACTTGAGCGCGCCGAGCATCTCCTCGTTCTCGACTGCGACGACGCTGTAGCCTGGAGCCAGCAGCGTCGCAGCCTGGGCGAGGGCCTCGGTCGCCATCACGCCGGGCAGCCAGGGCGCGCCGGGGTCAGGCGCGTGGTCATAAAGGAACGGCTGCTCGTTGGGGTCAAGCGTCGTTTCAATCTCGAGGCCGCCGAAGAGCTTGGCCGCCGCTAACTTGCCGGCCATCAGCCGCGGCGGGTCGAGCTGCTGCACAAACTGCGCCGCCTTCTCCGCGTCCAGCCCGCCCTGGGGAGCGAGTTCCTCTTCCCAGGGGCCTAACCGCCCGGCGACGAGAACCTCGCCGCGGGTCGCACCGTAGGTCAACTCGCGGCGGACCGTGGGCACGCCGGCTTCGGGCGCCAGCATGTCCACGCCCAGCGCCTCCATGATCTGCGGGACGGAGCCGCGCGAGGCCATGCCGATGCCGCCCCATGCCGTCCAATCAATGGCGATGGCGCGCGTCTCAGGTCGCCAGACAGCCATGCTGCTCGTGATCTTGCAGAGCAGGTCATTGGCCGCGCTGTAGTCCGACTGGCCGTTATTGCCGAAGCGGCCGGCCACGGAACTGAAGGCCACCGCGGCGCCGATGGGCATGTCGCCGGCGGCCTTCAACAGGCTAAAAAACCCGTCGGCCTTGACGTCGAACACCAGGTCGAACTGCTGCGGTTCCTTGTCGGGCAGCGTGCGGTCGATGAGCAGCCCGCCGGCGTGCAGCAGCACGTCGATGCGGCCGTGACGCTGCCGGATCTCGTCGACCACGGCGGCGACGGCATCGCCGTCAAGCAGGTCGACGCTGCGGTAGAATGCGGTTCCGCCCGCTGCGGCGACTGCCTCCACGGCGCGCAAGGCCGCCTCGCGGCGCTCGATCTCCATGATGCGCCGGTTGATGGCCGCAGGCGTCGGCCGTTCACCTGCAGCGCGCGCTTCGTCGATCAGCTTCTGCTTGAGCGTTTCCTCTCCGGCGCGCAACGACTGTACGTAGGGATCGTCCGCCGTGGGCGCGTCGACCAGGTCGAGCAGGTAGAAGGTTCCCCGGCCGGCGACGGCCAGGTCGGCGACGATGGCGCTGGTGATGCCGCCGGCCGCGCCGGTGACGACGAAGACCGTCCGCTCGTCAAGCGTCATGCCCGGCTCGCCATCGCGCGCCGGCTGCTCGATGAGCGTCACGCTGTAGCGCAGCCCGTCGCAGTAGCCGACCTCCACGATGCCGGGGTCGGCAAGCGTCTCCGCCAGCAGTAAGTCCGCCGGTTCGGCCATCTTGCGGCTGACCTCGAAATCGACGGCCTTGACCAACGGCGCGCCGGCCTCGCGCATGCTTTGTTCGATGCGGTAAGCCTTGGTGAAGCCGGTGACCGCGCCGCCCAGAGGCGCAGCCGCGGGAATGGGGCTATAGCCGTGCAGCCCGCCCAGCCGCGTGGCGGAAATCAGGAACTTGCCCGGCCCGGCGACGGCGTCGTAGAGCGTGCGCATGGTCGTGTAGAGGTTCTTGACGCGCACCCGGTTCAACTCGCGGAATTGGGCCAGGTCGAGCTCGGGCAGGCTCGGCTCCACGTCCAGCGCGGGCAGCCAGTAGACGCCCTGGATCGGCCCCTCGGCCAGCCATGCTTGCAGCGTCTCTTGCAGTTCGTCCGCGCCGGGCGCTTCGGGCAGCGTCAAGACCGTGACGCCCAATTTCTGCAGGCGGGCGACCAACGCCTTGCCGACGCCGCCGCGGTCGGGCATGACGACGACGCGGCTTCGCTCGTCCAGGGTGACGCCGGTCGGCAGGCACAGGTCAAGCGGCGGGCGCAGGACGGGCACGGGCACGCGACGCGGCATGCGGTCGGCGTCTGCCAGCGTGCCGATAGTAGCGGGAACTGCGTGCCCCTGGCCGGATGGCGTTCGATCTCCGTTCAGAGGCAAATCTCGTTGTGTACTAGGTTGTGCACCTGGCGTATCCTGTGGGGACTCATCCTGTTTCAGGTCAGGGCGCATGGCGTACACAAAGCCGATCACACTCGCCAGCGTCGGGTAGTCGCGCAGATTCAGCCCCTCATGCATGGGGATGGCGAAGGTCTCGCGCACGGCGGCGAAGGTCTCCGCCTGCTTCACCGTGTCGATGCCCAGGTCCGCTTCCAAGTCCAGGTCGAGGTCGAGCATATCCTGCGGGTAGCCCGTCTTCTCCGCCACGATGGCGAGCACGCGACTCGCCACGGCATCGCCCGCAGCATCCCCCGCTGCGACGGTCTCGGCTGCCTCGCTCGTCTCGCCCGATGCATTCTGCGCAGAACTGCCTTGCGCCAGGTCGGGGCGCATGGCGTACACGAAGCCGATCACGCTCGCCAGCGTCGGGTAGTCGCGCAGGTTCAACCCCTCATGCATGGGGATGGCGAAGGTCTCGCGCACGGCGGCGAAGGTCTCCGCC
>CAZYSJ010000053.1:0-8400 GCA_964649875.1 uncultured Caldilineaceae bacterium | reverse complement strand
CCCCTCATGCATGGGGATGGCGAAGGTCTCGCGCACGGCGGCGAAGGTCTCCGCCTGCTTCACCGTGTCGATGCCCAGGTCCGCTTCCAAGTCCAGGTCGAGGTCGAGCATATCCTGCGGGTAGCCCGTCTTCTCCGCCACCAGCGCCAGCACGCGACTGGCTACGGCGTCCTCGGCAGCGGGCGCGGGCTGCTCGACCGGCTGTGCAGCCGGTGCGGTCGCTTCTTGGCGCGGGGTTTCCGCTTCGACCGGCGCGGGCGATTGCGTGGTCGCCGCAGGCTCCATCGGCTCGTTCGGCGCGAGCTGTGGCGTCTCAACCGGCTGCGGTGCGATGCGCACCGGTTCCGGCGACGGTTCGAGAGGCGGCGCAGGCGGCTCCGGCGGCGCAACCCGGCCCAACTGCCGCGCTGCTTCCGCCATCGGCATGGGCTTGTACGCGGTCGCGGCGAGATCGCCGGGCGCGGCCGCGCGGCAAACGGGACCTGTGCCGGCCTGCCACGGGCTGGACTGCGGCGGGCGTGATGCTGCGCCCTGCGCTTTGATGTGCAGCACGCGTTTGACGACCTCGGTCTCCGCCATGTCATAGCCGCTGACGTCCGCCAGCCAGCGGCGGTAGCGTCCCCGATCGTCCATGCGATCCAGGCCGCCGGGGATGCGGCGCAGCAGCGTCATGGCGATCTGCGAACCGAAGCCGGCGGCCAGGTGAAGCGCATATTGCGCCGGATATCGCCCGCCGCGGCTAAAGTTGAGCGCGCCCAGTTCCGGATCCGCCTCTTTGAAGTTGGGCACGGGCGGCACGATGCCGTATTCCAGAATCTTGACTGCGATCACGTCTTCGATGCCGACGCCCATCGGGTGGCCGGTGAAGCCCTTGGTGTTGGCGACGATCAGGTCGTTGGCGGCATGGCCGAAGGTATGGCGCAGCGCGGCCACCTCGGCGGATGCGCTGCCGCCGCGGGCCGGCGTGTAGGTCTCGTGCGAGACGAACACGGTCTGCGCGGCCATGCTGTAGCGGTTGACGCCGAAACGCCGCTCCGCCGACGTGATCAGGCGGTTCATCACCTGCGAGATGTGCTCCGCCTCCAGGCGGGTGGCGTGGTAGGCGCTGTTGGCCGTCTCGCTGCTGAGCAGCTCGGCGATGCCGCGCATGCCGCGCTCGCGCACGGCATCCTCGCTCTCGACGACCAGGGCGCAGGCCCCCATGCCCAGCACCGTGCCGTGACGGCGGCGGTCGAAGGGCAAGGCGACGGCGTCGACGCGATCGTCGGTGGCGGTGGCGCCCACGGCCAAAAAGCCCGTGCCGATCCACTCGATCAGGTTGTCGCTGGTCACGTTGTCGCCGCCGATCACGATCACGCGGCGGCAGCGCCCGGAGCGAATCCAGTCTTCGGCCAAGGCGACGGCTTGCGTAGTGGAAGCGCAGGCGGCATTGACCTGCGTGTTCGGCCCGCGTGCGCCGATGAACTCTGCAAACTGACTATGGCCCATCGCCATGATGCGGAAAAGGAAGCGGCGGTCGAATTCATACGGTTCGGCGGCGATCGCCTCGCGCAGCCCCGCGGCGCGACGGTTGATCTCGGCCTGCACCGCCAGATCAGAGGCGTAACGGCGCAGGTCCTCGAGCATCTCCAACTGCCGGCGACGGCTCTCCCAGGCGAAGTAGCGCTGGAGTTCTTCGGCCATGCGGTCATCGCCGGGGAACAGGCTGGCGAAGATGACGCCAGTCTCGTCGCGCAGCGGCTCAGGCAGCACCCGCTTGTCCGGCAAATACGTGCCCTTGGACGTCAGCTTATACGTCTGCACCAGGGGGATGCCCGCTTCGCGCAGCGCGTCCAGCCCGGCGGCCATGGCAAGCTGAGTCGTCGTGTCCAGCGCCTCGACCAGTTTTTCGGGCACGCCATATTCGGCGGTTAGGTCAAAGGAACCGGCGCGGCCGGCGAGCTTGATCACCTCGGCGGGGTCTTCGATGGTCTCGAAGCGACCGCTGCCGTCCTCATCTTTGACGAGGCGCGTGATGCGCTTGCCGGCGATGCGTTGGCGGAAACGTTCCGGAATGAGGTCGATGAACTGCTCGCCGCGCAGGATGCGCAGCGCGTTGTCCGGGTCCATGACGGCCTTGTCCGGCCCGGGCAGGCCAAGCCCCGCGCCGGTGATGACCACCGAGCCGGTCGGAACGGCGTTACGGTCGTAAGCCGCGGCAGAAACGGGCGCGGACTGTGCGATGTGCTGCAAGGCCTGGAGCAGCGCCTGGTTCAAGGCATCGGCGGGTGCGGGGGATTGAGCGGACGTCATGGGGGAAACCTCTTGTCGATTAGCCGGCAATGTCGCCGCGGACGCCGGGCGAGAATCCGGCTGCGAGACGGAAATGGGCTGCGGCTCAACCGGCGCGATGCCGTACCCGGCTGCATACAGGCCGCACAGCGCGTGATTAAGGGACTGAACGCCGCCCGTCTTGGGGTGGTTGGTAAAGAGCGACAGGACATCGTTGCGGTCGCCGAGCACGTCGTCGACTAAGCCTTTGAGCGCTTTCTTGGGGCCGACCTCTACGAAGGTGCGCACGCCCGCATCGTACAGCGTCTCAAGGCCTTTCACCCACTGCACCGGCGACGCGATCTGGCGTTCCAACAAGTCCTTGATGGCGCCGGGGTCGTCAGGATAGAACTCGCCGGTCACGTTGGAGACGAGGGGCAGAATCGGCGATGAGATTTCATAGCGGTCGAGCGCTTGGCGCAGCGGTTCGCTGGCATGCGCCACCATGCGCGTGTGAAAGGCGTGGCTGACGGGAATGCGCACGGCGCGATAACCGCGCCCGTTGAAAAGCTCAATCGCCTCCGCCACGGCGTCGGTTGCCCCGCCGATGACGCATTGGCTGTAGCTGTTGATGTTGGCGGCGACCACATAGCCGTCGATCTGGGCGAGCGTTTCTTCCACCGCTTCGAGCGGCGCAAAGACCGCAGCCATCCAGCCCTGATCGCCGTTGCTGGCGCGCGCCATCTCGTGGCCGCGCAGCGCGGAGATTTCCAGCGCAGCCGGAAAGGAGAGGACGCCGGCGGCAATGAGCGCGCCGTATTCGCCCAGCGAATGGCCCATCGCCATGTCGGGGCGGAAACCGTAGGCGCGCAGCAACTCGTAGATGGCTGTGTCCATGGCAAGCACAGCCGGCTGCGTGATGGCCGTCTGCATGAGGCTCCGTTCGCCGGCGCGCAAGGCGTCCGCGTCGTCGCTATCGACGAAGAAATGGCCGGTGAGCGCCTGGCCGAGAATGGGCGCCATCGTCCGGTCAGCCTCGGCAAAGACCGCGCCGGCAATGGCATCGGCCTGAACGAGATCGCGGCCCATGTTGACGTACTGGCTGCCCTGTCCGGTGAAGAGGAAGGCGACCTTGCCCCGCGTCGCGCCGCTGCCGCGGAAGACGCCGCGCCCCTGCAAGGTGCGCCAGGCCCGCGCGCTGTCTTGCGAGAAAGCCCGGCGCGCCTGCCCTAGTCGTTCGATCAACTCCTCGCGCGAGTTGAAGTCGAGGACAAGGCGCTCAGGCGCCTGCAAGTCCGCCGGTGAGGGCAGTTCCCGCGGGGGAAGCCAGCCCGACTCCGCCTCGCGGACGAGGCTGTCCAGCTTATCGTGCAGCGCCGAGACATCGGCCGCGCCGACAGCCAGAATGTGACGCAGCGGCGTCTTGGACGAGAGGAGAGCGGGCGAAAAAGACGGCGCAGCGCCGGCAGCGCCCGCAGCCGCCCCGGCCTGCTGGCCGAAACCGGCTGTTGCAGCAAAGGTCTTGGCGTTCGTGCGGATCATGCCTGGTCTATACTCTTCTAGAACTGCGTGGAAGTTGGTCCCGCCAAAGCCGTAGGCGCTGACGCCGGCGCGGCGGGAGCCGCGATTGGGCTGCGGCCACTCGGCAAGCTCAGTATTGAGGCGAAAGGGCGTCGCCGCAAAATCGATATTGGGGTTGGGGCGCTCGGCGTTGAGCGTGGGCGGCAGCAGCTTGTGATGCAGGGCATAGACTGCCTTGAGCAGACCGGCCGCGCCCGCGCCCGCTTTGAGATGGCCGATGTTACTCTTGACCGAGCCGAGGGCGATGCTGCCGCGCTCTGCGCCGCCGAAGACGGAGACGAGGCTTTCCACCTCCGCCAGATCGCCCACGCGCGTGCTCGTGCCGTGCGCTTCGATCAGGGATGCGGTGGCCGGGTCGAGACCGGCGTTTTCCCAGGCGCGACTGACGGCGAGGCGCTGCCCCGCCGGGTTGGGCGCGGTGATGCCCTTGCCCCTGCCGTCGCTGGAAGCCCCGACGCCGCGGATCACGGCGTAGATGCGGTCGCCGTCGCGTTCGGCGTCCGCCAACCGTTTCAAGAGAAAGGCGGCGGAACCTTCGCCCATGACGAAGCCGTCGGCGCCCTCGGCAAAGGGGCGGCTGCCTGTGGCGCTGAGTGCGCCGACCTTGCAGAACTTGACGAAGGCCGCCGCGCCCATGTTGCGGTCCACGCCGCCGGTAATGAACGCATCCGCCCGGCGGTCAGCCAACATCTCGACCGCGGCGCTGATGGCGGCGAAGCTGGAGGCGCAAGCGGCGTCGGCTACGAAGTTGGGGCCGCGCAAATTCAGCACGTTGGCAACGCGTCCGGCGATGATGTTCGCCAGTTCGCCGGGCATGGTATCTTCGGTGACGGGGGGGAAGATCGCGCCGATGCGCTCGCGCCACTCCTGCAGGATGGCTTGGCGCACCGGCTCCGGCAGGCTGCTGAAAGCCGCGCCGCTTTGCAGGGCGCGTGCGTATTCGGGCAAGACGATGCGCTGCGTGGTGAGGTTGTGCTGCTCGCCGCCCATCGCCGTGCCGAAGATCACGCCGGTGCGCTCAGTGTCGAGCGGGCGATCAGGGTAGCCATAGTCGGCCAGCGCCTCGGCGGCGATGGCGACCGCCCACTGCTGGCCCTCGTCCATCGCCGCCGCAGTCTTGGGCGGAATGCGGAAACGCTGCCAGTCGAAATGGAAGCCGCGCACCCAACTGCCGATCTTAGTGTAGGTCTTGTCCGGCGCGGCCGGGTCGGGGTCGTAATAATCGGCGATGCTCCAGCGCTCGGGCGGCACATCGATGATGCTGTAGCGTCTATTGCAGATGTTCTGCCAAAAGGCAGGGGCGTCGGGTGCGTCGGGGAGAATGGCGCCCACCCCTACGATGGCGACGGCGCGATCTGCGTTCGATTCCATCTTTTGCTCCATGACTCGACAGCCCGTCTGCGCAATGACCGGCTAGGCTGCCGGGAAAGCCTCGTTCAGTTTGCCGGCGACGAAATCCATGTCCGCCAAAAGGCCGGCTTGCGCCTGATAGATGGCGGGCAAATTTAGCGAAGCGGCCAGATCGGGGTCGCTCTGCCCGGCGCCGATGGTCCAGTGCAAGCCGTCGCAGGCGACTTTGAGCGCGGCCTCACGGGCGTAGATGCGGCTCATGGCCTGGCGCGTGGGCGTGTCGAGGGGGATGGCTTCAGTCGGCTTCTGCACGACGCGCTCGGCAAAGACGGCTGCGGTCTCGGCACAGGCGATCAGTTCGCCCAGGCGGAAGAGCACGTGCTGGCTGCGCGTCAAACGGTCGAGGCGGCAGCGTTCCAAAATGACGGCCAAAGCGCGCAGGGTCAAAACCGCTGCGCCGGCGCCGTTTTCCGGCTCTTGCCGGGCCACGCGTTCAAGCCGCTCGGCCCAATCGTTGTAGTAGGCCCCGCGCGACTTGAGATGCAACTGCCAACGTTCGCGGGCGATGGTCCATTCCATGATCTCCGAGGAGCCCTCGTAGATGGTGGTAATGCGCACATCGCGCTTGATCTTCTCGACCATATATTCGCGCGTGTAGCCGTAGCCGCCCAGGGCTTGGATGCTGTCCTCGGCGGCCTTGTTGCCCGCCTCGGTCGCCGCGTACTTGGCGACCGCGCCCTCGGTCTGTAAATCATGCTCGCCGTTGTCGATTCGTTCCGCGGCCCACTCGATATAGGCGCGAGCGGCTTCCAAGCGCACGGCGTTGGGAACAATCAGCTTGTGGGTATAGCCCTGCTTCTGGCTGAGCGGCGCGCCCGCCTGGATGCGCGTCTGCGAATAGGGAATGGCGCGCTTGAGCGCAGCCCAGCCCGCGCCCAGGCCAAAGGCCGCCACCATGAGGCGCGTATAGCCGAAAACGGCCTGCGCCTGTTGCAGCCCCTTGCCCTCTTCGCCGCCGACGAGGCGGTCGGCGTCTACATAGACATCTTCCAAGAAGAGGGCCGCGGTGTTGCTGGAGCGGATGCCGTGCTTGTCTTCGGGCTTGTTCTGGCTGAAGCCATCGGCGCCGCGCTCGACGATGAACCAGGATGGGCCGCCTGGGGCCAGCGCCAAGATGGTGTAGACCTCGGCGACGCCGCCGTTGCTGATCCACTGTTTGCGCCCGCTGATCCGGTAGCCGGCGAGCGCGCCGTTCTCCATGACCGGGACGGCGCGAGTTTGCAACGCGGCCAGGTCGCTGCCCGCCTGCGGCTCCGTGGCCCCATAGGCGACGAGCAACCCCTCTTCGGCTATGCGTCCCAGCCAGTAGACCTTCTGCGCGTCGGTTCCGCCGACGCGGACCGGGTCTGCGCCGAGAAAGGTCGCCAGCACGCTGGTGGCGATGCCCAAGTCGACGGCGGCCATAACCTCGGCGACGCGGTAGATGTCATAGGCGCCGCCGCCCAGCCCGCCATATTCCTCAGGGATAAAAAGAAGGTGCAGCCCGAACTTCATGGGGTCGTTGAGTTCGGCCAGCACCTCATGCGGAAATCTATCGTTGCGGTCCAGGTCCAACAGGAAATTCGCCGGGAGGTTCTTGTCCGCGTACTTGCTGAGCGTGGACATGACCATCTCGAGGGTGTCGGCATCCAGTCGGGCCATCTTCCCAATCTCCTTTGGGCGCATGGGGCGAGACGCGGCGGCGCGGGGCGACAGGTTGATTCAGTTCAACCGGACATGGCGATTGGGGCGTTCCGCCTATCGGCTCCATACACTCGCATGGTCATGGCTGCCGGTCGAGAGCGCCCAGCCCCTGATCAGCTGCTGCCGAGTCGTACGCCTGGCGGCAGGCCTGAGTCCCTCACTGCGCCTGACCGCCATCAGGTACTATACTGGAAGTGATGCAATCCTACAAAGAAAAAGGGGTACTGTCCGACAGAGGAAACGGCGGAACAAGCGTAGACTCGAAAGAGCGGAATGCCCGTTCGTGCGTCGCCCGATGGCGCACGCGGCAAGCGAAAAAAGAGAGGGGAGACAAGCGTGAGCAACATCCGGACCGACTTCACCGACCAAGTTGTAATGATCACCGGCGCCACAGGCAACCTGGGCAGAGCGACAGTGCAGGCCTTCGCAGATGCGGGTGCGCGCATCGTCGCCGTCGACCGCAACCCCGACAAGCAGGCGGAGATGCACCCGGCCTTGGCGCAATCCGAGCGACACTGGCTCGCCGCCCCGGTCGACCTGACCTCCGCCGATGAGACGCAGGCCGTAGTCGAGCAGGCCGTGGCGCGCATGGGGCGCATCGACGCGCTCGTGAACACGGTGGGCGGCTTCCGCGCCGGCAAGCCGACCCAAGACACCGCGGTCGACGTGTGGGACTTGATGATGGAGTTGAACGCCAAGACCGCGTTTCTGATGTGCCGGGCCGTTGCGCCGCACATGCAAGAGCGCAAGCGTGGCAAGATCGTCAACGTGGCCGCCCGCGCCGGGTTGACCGGCGCAGCCAAGATGTCAGCCTACTCCGCCTCCAAAAGCGCCGTCATCCGCCTGACCGAGACGCTGTCCGCCGAACTGCGGCGGCAAGGCGTCAACGTCAACTGCATCCTGCCCGGCACAATCGACACGCCGGAAAACCGGGAGGCCATGCCCGACGCGGACTTCAGCCGCTGGGTGACGCCGGAGTCGCTGGCCGAAGTCATCCTCTTCCTGGCGTCGGACGCGGCACGCGATGTGCATGGGGCCGCTTTGCCGGTCTACGGCAAGGGTTGATCGGCGCGCCGGCGGAACATCGTGCAGCAAAACCAATTCTCGATTTGACCAAGAAGCCGGTTGCACGTATAATCGACAGGGTGTGCGATAAATGCACGCGCGCTGTGACATGTCTGACGAACAACAGACATGCCGACGTAGCTCAATCGGCAGAGCAGCTGTCTTGTAAACAGCAGGTTATCGGTTCGAGTCCGATCGTCGGCTCTGCCGGCGTGACGAAGTCAATCGTCGGCTCTGCCGGCGTGACGAAGTCAATCGTCGGCTCTGCCGGCGTGACGAAGTCAATCGTCGGCTCTGCCGGCGTGACAAGCACGATCGGCGGGAGCCGATGGGTTGCGTCGGAACAACGAGAAGATGGGCGGGTGCCCGAGTGGACAAAGGGAGCTGACTGTAAATCAGCCGGCACAGCCT
>CAZYSJ010000052.1:0-29965 GCA_964649875.1 uncultured Caldilineaceae bacterium | reverse complement strand
CCTGAGGGCGGGCGCCTGCGCCATGCCGAACGCCGGCGTCGACGTGGGCCGCATGGGCGTGGGTGACGCCATGCGCGCGGTGGCGGTTGCGGACGGCGCACGCGGCGTAGGCGCAGCCGCCGCACGGGTCGCCGTCCGGGTGGCGCCCGCCGCGGTCGGCGGCGACGGCCGCAAAGTGAGCCGCAAGGTCGATCGCACGGTTGGCCGTTCTGCCGCCGGCAAGGTCGCCGTCGGGCCCAGCGCAACCTCCGCCTCCAGCGCCGGCAAGGCCGACTCCACGATCGCCAGGGGCTCGGCCACAGCCTCCGCCACGGCGCTGCTCTCGCCCGCCGTCTCCCGCTGCGCCTCCAAACGGCGCGACAACGCCGTCAACGTCTCGGCGCGCTCCGCCGGCGGCAAGGCCTCCGCCGCGGCCAGCGCCTGCTGCGCCTCCTCCCGCACCGCCGCGGCCAGGGCCGGGTCCGGCGTGCGCCCCGCGCGCTCCAGCGCCTGCATCTCTTCCAGACGGCGTTCGACTTGGCTGATATGCCAATCCGCCGGCGTGCCGAAGGCGTATTCCAGCGTAGCCTTCACCTCTTCGCCGCCGCGTTTGATGTGATAGAGCGGGTCGCCGGGGAGGCTGCCGGACGCAGCGCGCAGCAGCAGCGCAAATGTCAGCAAGATGCACGGTACGGCGGCCAACACGGTAGCGCTGAGCCAGTAGAGCCATTCGAGCGACTGCGGCGCCGGCGTTTCCTGTGGGGCGGGGCGGTTCGAGGACCTGCGCAGGGCTTTCTCTTGGCGGCCTGCAACAATGCTGGCGCTGATCAGGGCAATTGCGCTAACCAAGCTGATCAAGATGAAGGTGATTAACAACACCGTACCGAGCATTGGCAGCTCAGGCCCCAACTGGTTTCAAGACTCGGTTATGCAAGCGGAGCGCAATCGGAGCATCGGCGAGATGATGCCGATTGTTGTGCCGATGGAATTAGGCCGGTCGATAGCCGTCGTAACAGCCGTCGGTATGGCCGCTTGGATCCGCCGGCGCTTGCACGATCTTGAAGCAGATAGCGTGTCCATAGATAGTGTATCATGGGTCAAACCCGCTTGCGAATTGCCGGACAACCAAAGGGCGGCGTTCCGGATTTCGGCATGTTCATGATCCCTTTTGTCGCGCATTTTGGGCTCTCCCGTTTCTAGCTATACGCTTTGACACCCCCATTGGGTACAGTTATAATGCAGGCGCCTGAGGTGCGACCCAAGCGGGCCGGCGCTAAGACGGCAGGGGAGCAGTCACGTGAGCGTCTCGGACGAGGTGAAACAGCGGATCGATATCGTCGAGTTCATCTCGCGTTATACGCCGCTCAAAAAGGCCGGCAGCACATATAAGGGGCTGTGCCCTTTCCACACGGAACGCACGCCCAGTTTCGTTGTATTTCCCGCTACCGGCACCTGGCATTGTTTCGGCGCTTGCGGCACAGGCGGCGATATCTTCACCTTTGTGGAGAAGAAGGAAAACCTGGAGTTCCGCGAAGCGCTCGAAATTCTGGCGCGTGAAGCCGGCGTCCAGTTGGATGAGCCCAGCGGGGAAGCCTCGCAGCGCGATGCGCTCTATGCCATCAACGAAGCCGCGGCCGGCTATTTTGCGGAGATTTTGCGCAGCCACCCCGCCGCAGCGCCGGCGCGAGCGTATGTGGCCCGCCGCGGCATCGACGCGGAGACGGTCGAGAAGTTTCGCATCGGTTTTGCGCTGGACGGCTGGAATGGTCTGCGCGATTATTTGAGCGAGAAGGGTTACGACGTAGAGGCGCAGTTGCGCGCCGGGCTGGTCAAGCGCAGCGAGGAACGCGGCACGATCTACGACGCCTTTCGCAACCGGGTGATCACGCCGATCCGCGACCGCATGGGCCGCGTGGTCGGCTTCGGCGGGCGTGTCTTGGACGATAGCCAGCCGAAATACTTGAACACCGCAGAGACGCCCGTATTTCACAAATCGAGCGTGATCTACGGCATCGACCTGGCGCACGAGGCCATACGCGCCGCCGACCGCGTGGTGATCGTCGAAGGCTATATGGACGTGATCGCCGCGCACCAGTTCGGTTTCGCCAATGTAGTGGCGTGTATGGGCACGGCGCTGACTACGGAGCAACTGCGGCAGCTCCAGCGGTATACGAGCAACTTTGTCCTGGCGCTGGATGCGGACAGCGCCGGGCAGCAGGCGACCATCCGCGGCCTGAACCAGGCGCGCCAGTCGCTGGATCGAGTGAGCCGGCCTGCGGTCAGTCCGGGCGGCGGCCTGCGTATGGAAGAGCGGCTAGGCGCCAACTTGCTCGTCTGTTCTATGCCCGAGGGCCAAGACCCCGACGACGTAATCCGCCGCGACCCGGCGCAGTGGGAGTTGCTGGTAGGGAAGGCGAAGCCGCTGGTCGAGTATTATCTGGGCGTGGCCGCCAAGCAACTTGACTTGACGAGCGCTGCGGGAAAGGGCGCCTTGGTGAGCGAACTGGCGCCGTTGATCGCCGAGCTGAACGACGAGATCGAACGCCAGCATTACGTACAGGAACTGAGCCGGCTGGTCCAGATCGACGAATTGACCGTGGCGGGCAGGGTGCAGGCCGCAGCGCGGACGAGCCGCGTGCCGGTGCGTCCGCGGCCGGCCCGGCCTGGAGGACGCGGGCGTCCCATGCAGCGACGTCCGCAGGCTCCGCAACCGGACGGGGCCGGTTACCCGCCGGCTTATGACGATTACGGCCCGCCGCCGGACGACGAAGCCATGCCGCCGGAGTACGGGATGCCGTCTGCCGCGGCTTTCCGCACGGCCCAGCCGGTCTCTCGCAGCTTCGGCAAAGAGGATTACTTGCTGGCGTGTATGCTGAATGATCCGGACTTGGTGATCGCTGTGTCGACTGAGGCAGTGCAAAAAAACGTCGATCCGCCGGCAAGTCAGGATTGGCAACACGTGGAGAATCAAGAGATCTTCCGGGCGCTCAAGCTCTATATTGCCGGTGACGCCGACTGGGATGCGGAGGCGTTTCAGGAGGGATTGACGAGCTATTTGCACGGGCGGCTGGGCATGTTGCTCGCCCAGGCGGCGCTGCTTCCGCCAACGCCCACGGAGGAATTGCCGGCAGAGTTGCTCAAGGTATTGGTGCGGATGCGCATAGATCGGATAAAATCAGATAATATGCAGATCAGATACTTGATCGACGACGCGCAACGAGGCGGCGACCTTGAGGCAGTGCGCCGGTTTGATGCCGCCAACAACCGGAACCTGCGCATGTTGTCACATCTACAGGACACCTGGGTCGGGCTGACCCGCGTCCTCGCCGTACAAGGGCGAGCCGAAAAGGGCGTCAAGATTCGTTAGTCCGCAGGGTGCGAGTAAGGGAGACAGATGGCAAGGCGACGCCAGACATCAACAGACGGTTCGGAACAAGAGCCGGTTATGCCGTTGCGGCGCACCAGCTCTGAAAGCGAGCTGGATGAATACATTCATCTTGGCGAGGAACGCGAGCAGGAGGAAGACCCTTTCGACGACATCCCCGACGAGGAGGAAGAGGATGACGATGAGGCGCGAGAAGCGCCTATCCCGCGCATTGAGCGGGACGCCAAGATGGAGGAAGAGGTCGAGCAGGAGAAGTATGTGCCGCTCGAGAAGTTGGTGGAGGATGTCCCCGAGCTGAGCCAGAGCTTGGACCCGGTGCGCATGTATCTGCGCGACATCGGGCGCCATCCGTTGTTGACAGGGGAAGAAGAGCTGGAACTGGCGCGGCGCATCGCCGAGGGCAAGAAGGCCGAAGCGCTCCTTGACCAGGCGACCGACCCGGACGAACGCGATATGTTGGAGTTGGACATTTTGCGGGGCAAGGAGGCGCACGATAAGCTGGCGCGCAGCAATCTGCGCCTGGTGGTCAGCGTCGCCAAGCGTTAT
This sequence comes from uncultured Caldilineaceae bacterium, assembly GCA_964649875.1. Classification (GTDB taxonomy): domain Bacteria; phylum Chloroflexota; class Anaerolineae; order Caldilineales; family Caldilineaceae; genus JASGTU01. Next base: position 26,055 of record CAZYSJ010000052.1, on the reverse strand, counting down.
ATCGGCCGCGGCCTGAACTTCCTCGACCTGATCCAGGAAGGCAACATGGGCCTGTTGCGCGCCGTAGACAAGTTTGACCACACGCTCGGCTACAAGTTCAGCACCTACGCCACCTGGTGGATTCGCCAGGCTATCAGCCGGGCTATCGCCGACCAGGCGCGCACGATCCGCATTCCGGTGCATATGGTGGAAACGATCAACCGCCAGGCGAGGGTCAAGCGCCGGCTGCAACAGGAGTTGGGCCAAGAGCCGACCTTCGAGCGCATTGCGGTTGAGATGGAATTCGTGGACCCGGAGGATGCCAAGGCAGCCCTTGCTGCATGGGAGGAAGACCCGGAGGCGTCGCTGGAGCCGGAGTTGAAGCGCCGGTTGGAGCGGGCGGCGGCCAAGGTGCGCAAGATTCAACGTCTCAGCCAAGAGCCGCTGAGTCTCAACACGCCTGTGGGCAATGAGGACAACAGCTATCTGGGCGATTTTATCGAGGATGACAGTCTGCCGGGGCCGGTTGACTCGGCCAGCCGCCGGCTTCTGAAGGAACACATGCACGAAATCCTGGACGGGTTGAATGAGCGCGAGCGCAGGGTGTTGATTATGCGCTTCGGCCTGGAGGATGGCGTGACGCGCACGCTCGAAGACGTGGGGCGCGAGTTCGAGGTGACGCGCGAGCGGGTGCGGCAGATCGAGGCGAAGGCGCTGCGCAAACTGCGCCATCCGCTGCGCAGCCGCAAGTTGCGCGATTACCTGGGGTAAACACGGCCTAGGGTGCGGGCGAAATTTGACAGATCGTCCGCACCCTGGCTATAATGCCGAAGTCATAGCTGATAGCGGTCCTCGGTAGCTCAATCGGCAGAGCATCCGGCTGTTAACCGGAGTGTTGTTGGTTCGAGTCCAACCCGAGGAGCCAGAACGCAATATGCAGCGCGGAGGAGTCTCCTGGACTACTGTATGTAGTGGCCAGGAGGCTTTTTCGTTATGCGTGCGTTGCAATTGTTGTACGAGGCAATTGAGGGGGCGATGCGGAAACGTTAACCGGCGGAGGCATTGCGCCTGACTACACAGTCAGGCGGGACGCCTCCGCCGGTGAGTTGTCAACCCTTACCGGGTGTTGGTCTCTTACGCGTCTAATACGCGCAGCGCGTCGCGCAGGGTTATGTTGACCTTGTTGCGGGCGCGCACAAGCTGCGTCTGCAGGTGGCGGAAATCGTCGCTGTCCGCCGGCAGCGTGGCAAGCCGCCGCGCATCTTGCAGCGCAGGCAGGTGCGGCATCCCCCATGCCGGGTCATGTTCGAACTGCCCGGCAGCCGTGTAGGTGAGCGGGATTAGGATGCGCGATAAGGCCATCATCTGGGCGTTTAGGCGCTTCACCGCGTCGTCGATGGCGTCGGCGTCCGCTGCCGCCGCACACTGATCGGCGAGGCGCGCCGCCGCTTCCGCCAACGCCGCCGCGCGCTGTTGCGTCACGCTTAGGTCCAGGTGATCGCCGGCTGCGTTCTGCAACTCCGCTAGCGTGCCTGTGATGTCGGCTGCTACGCGGCGAAAATCCATCGGCAGCAGCGGCTGCGCGCATAGATTCCACAGCACGCTGACGTAGATCCGGGTGTCCAGAGCCAGCACGTCGGGGTCGATCTTGTCGATTGTGTCCTCGCTGGTGTGCCACCACCACGGCATCTTGCCGCCGATGAGCGAGCCAAAGGCCAGCGACACATAGTCGGTATCGGCCTCACTAGTGGGAACCTGGCTGAGGCCCATGAAGAGCGAGGGCAGGCCGACGCCGTTGAAGCTCATGTCGCCCGCCCGGCTCATGCGGTGAGCGTGCGGTTCTTGGCCTGTGTAACGCTGGACGATTCCCTCGCCGAAGCCTGCGATCTCCATGTGGGCCGGGAACGCGCCGTAGAAGGTGGCGCCGCGCGCACCGGTGGAGTCGACGTTGACGTGCGCCGCGCAGCGGTCGTACAGTTCCTCCCAGTGGTGATCTACATACCACGTAGAACCGGAGTAGCGCCCGTGGCTGTGGCCGCTCCAGAAGGCGATGCGCAGCCCGCGGCGCAGGTCTTGCCGGTTGGCGCTCAGAATTCTCGCCACCTCGGCCATGGTGGCATTGGCGGCGCCGTTGTCCATTGCGCCCACCTCCCACGAGTCGAGATGGCCGCTGAAGAGTACGAAGTCGTCGCTTTCCGTGCCGGGCAGTTCGGCCACGAGGATCGGCGTCTGCGTCCATTGGCGGTACACCTTCGTCGACAACCGCACGCGCACCGGCCCGGCGGCGATGCGGCGGCGCAGGTCGTGGCCGTCCTTTTCCACCACGGATAGCGACGGCGTCGTCGGCAGGCGCTTGGCCGATTCGGGTGTAGGCGCGCCCCATACGCTGCTGACGATCATGTAGTGCAGATGGTCGTCATTGATGAAGATCTGCCCGACGCTGCCGGCTTTCTCCGCGGCGTAGACGGCTGTGGGCGTGGCCAACCCGTTGAGCAGCACGATCTTGCCCGCAACTTCCTGACCGGCCTGGGCAAAGTCCTCCGCCGTGCCGAAGCCCAGGTCGATCACCTCCGCCTCCAAGCCATCTGCAGAGACGCTCATGGCCGTGCCCAGGCAGGTCACCGCTACGTCCGATTCGCCGTCTGCGCCCAAAATAGTCAGGCCGGCTTCGAGCGGATAGCTGATCAGGGCGGGATGCTCCAGCAGCGTGGTCTCCAGCCCATAGCCGTCCAGCAACTGCTGCATGTAGTCGAACGCTTGGCGTTCTTCCGGCGTGCCCGAGTTGCGCACCCACTGGGCCAACGTCGTGTTGATCTCCATCAAGTTCTCGGGCGAGACCTGCGCGGCCAAAATCTCTTCGCGCTGGCGTGCGCGCTGTGCGTTTTCTGCGTTCATCTTCTGTTTCCCTGTTCTAGGTAGCCGGTAAGGCGGGCGGCGGCGCCAGTTTGGCGAACGCCGGTTGTTGTATGATTCACGTATATTGTCGCCCATGAGCGCATTGCGCGCCATTTTTGCCGTCGCGCAGGTTTCGCTCGCGGCGCACGTCGGGTATGGGGTCTTGCGCCTGTTGCCGCCGGCCGGGCTAAATTCTGCCGCGCAGGGTCGGGTCGAGCGCGTCGCGCAGGCCGTCGCCCATGAGATTGAAGCCGAGGACGGCGATCATAATGGCGATGCCGGGGAAGGTGGCGATGTGCGGCGCCACGCGCAGATAATCGCGCCCGTCGGCAACCATCAGCCCCCAAGAAGGCTGCGGCGGTTGTACGCCCAGCCCCAGGAAACTCAGCGCCGCTTCCAGTAAGATGGCGTTGGCCATGTAGAGCGTGGCAAAGACGATGATCGGCGGGATGGCGTTGGGCAGCACATAGCGCAGCACCAGGCGCAGCGTCGGCACGCCGGTGGCGCGCGCGGCCGTAACGAACTCGCGATACTTGATGCCCAGCACCTGGCTGCGCGTCACGCGCACAAACGAGGGCGTGGCCCAAATGCCTACCGCCAGGGTGGTATTCTCGATGCCGGGGCCGAGCGCGGCGACCAATGCGATGGCCAACAACAGGTAGGGAAACGCCAGCATGACATCCGCAATGCGCATGATCACGCTGTCGAGCCATCCGCCGGCAAAGCCGGCCACGACGCCGATAGACACGCCCAGGGCCATAGCGATGGCTACCGCCACGAGCGCGACGAACAGCGCCACGCGGCTGCCGTAGATGATGCGGCTCAGAATGTCGCGGCCGAACTCGTCGGCGCCCAATAAGTAATCGCCGTTGGGGGCCATGCGTTTGTCTTCGAGATGTTGGACAGCGGGGTCGGCAGGCGCCAACAATGGCGCGAGGGCCGCGGTAAAGGCCACCAACAGCACGATGATAAGCCCGGCGACGGCCATTCGGTTGCGGCTGAACTGCCGCACGACGTCCATCAACGGCGAGCGGAAGCGGCGCGTCTCCTCCAGCGCAGATGTGGACAGTGCAGATGTAGAGGAAGCGGCGGTTGGGGCTGTGTCAACAGATTGGCTGCTCATACGCGCACCCGCGGGTCGATGTAGGCATAGGAGATATCCACCGCCAGGTTGATGAGGACGTAGCTGGTTGCAAAGACGAGTACGCAGCCCTGAAGCAATACGTAATCACGCGCAAAGATAGCCAGCACGGTCAAACGGCCGAGACCGGGCCAGGCGAAGACGGTCTCGGTGAGGACGGCGCCGCCCATCATTTGGCCGAATTGCAGGCCGACGACGGTAATGATGGGGATCAGCGACGTGCGCAGAACGTGGTGCAGGATCACGCTGTTGGAGTTCAGGCCCTTGGCGCGTGCCGTGCGTACGTAGTCCTCGTGCATGACTTCCATCATGGATGAGCGCGTCATGCGCGAGACGATGCCGATGCTAGGCGCGGACAGGGCTAATGCCGGCAGCACCAGGTGACGCCACGTTCCCGTGCCGCCCACCGGGAAAAGCCGCAGATAGTAGGCGAACACGTAAATAAGCACGAGGCCCAGCCAAAAGATGGGCATGGAGAGGCCTATCAGCGACATCAGCCGGACGCCTGCGTCGAGCCATCCGCCGGGGCGAATGGCGGAGATGACGCCGCTGGCGATGCCCAACACGACGGCCAGGACCATGGCGGCGAGCGTCAAGCGCAACGTGCCCGGAAAGACGTCGCCGATTTCTGCGATCACGGGGCGGTTGGAAAGGATGGAGCGCCCTAAGTCGCCTTGCACCACGTCGGCGATGTAGCGCGCATAACGCACCAGGAACGGGCTATCCAGCCCCAACTTGGCGCGCAGCGCGGCCACCTCTTCCGGTCGGGCGTTTTCGCCCAACATCAGGGCCACGGGGTCGCCGGGGATCAGGTCCATCACCAGCATGGTGACAAAGATGATGCCCAGAATTACCGGGATCAGCGCTAGCAGGCGGTTGGCGATAAAGCGAGGCATAGAGTCTTCGAATCTTCGTGGAAGGATGCGCCGGCATCAAGCCGGCAGAGAACCCGGCTGACTGCCGGGCGCCGGACCCGGCGAAAAGCCCAAGCGGCCGGACTGCCGCAGCTTTGTAGGGGGACGGCTGCGACAGTCCGGTCTTTAAAATACAGCGGCCGCTACTGAGCCAACTGCGCCTTGCCCAACCAAAGGTAATAGTCGATGGGGTGCTGAACGAAGCCCGTCAACTTGGAACTGGTTAGGATGGTCTCTTTGGAATTATACACCGGCACGATCACCGCATCGCGTGCCAGGATATCGAGCGCTTGGGCGTAAAGCTCGGCGCGCTCTTCCTGATCCGTGCTCTTGCCCGCCGTGGCGACCAGCTCGTCAAACTCCGGATTCTGGTACTCATGCGAGTTCCAGCCCGCCGGCGGGATGCTGTTGGAGCCGAAGATCGGGCCCAGGGTGTAGTCGGCGTCGCCGGTAGCGGTGGACCAGCCCAGCGTGAAGAAGTCGGCCGGGAAGTTGGGTTGGCGCAACTGCTCGAAGAGCGTTGCCCATTCGAGGATCTCCAGCTTGACGTCAATGCCCAATTCGCGCATGGCCGCCTGGAAAGCTTCGGCAACCTCGGCATCTTTCAGGTAGCGCCCGCGCGAGCTGTAGTGCAGCAGCGAAAGCGGCTCGCCGGCCTTGTCGCGGATGCCGTCTCCGTCGCTGTCCGTCCAGCCGGCTTCCTCCAGCAGCGCCGCGGCTTTCTCCGGGTCATAGGCGAAGTACTCGCTGACATCGGCGAAGCCGAAGACCGGCGGCGAGATGTAGGCTTGCGGCAGATAGCCGACGCCTTCGAGAACGTTGTCGAGGATCGATTGGCGGTCGAAGCCGTAGTTGATGGCCTGGCGCACGCGCACGTCGTCAAGCGGAGCGCGTGAGGTCATCATGCCGAAGTAGACGACGCGCACCCCAGGCGTTTCGTGGATGACGAAATCGGGGTTGTCGCGATAGCTGTCCAACTGCGAGGGCGCCGGCTCCATGACCATCTGCACCTCGCCGGTGTCCAACGCCAACATGCGGGCGCTTTCCTCCGGGATGACGCGGTAGACGACGCGGTCTAGCTTGGCCTTTTCGCCCCAGTAATCGTCGAAACGCTCGATCACGATCTGGTCGTTGGTTTTCCACTCGACGAAGCGGAAGGGGCCGGTGCCCACCGGGTTGCGGGTGTAATCTTCGCCGTATTGCTCAACGGCCGCCGGGCTGACGACGCCGGTGGCATAGACGAGCGACATGATGTTGAGCAGCGGGCCGTACGGGCCGTCGGTGACGATATCCACGGTGTAATCGTCGACGACTTCGACTGCGATGATCGGGCGCAGATTGCTGGCGGCGCGGCCGGGGTCATCCGGGTTCTTGATGCGCTCGATGCTGAACTTCACGGCGTCGGCGGTGAAGTCGGTCCCGTCATGGAACTTGACGCCCTGGCGCAGATAGAAGCGCCAGCGGTCCGGCTCGACCTGTTCCCAGCTTTCCGCCAGGGCGGGCTGGAAGGTAAGATCCGTGTCGAGCTTGACCAAGTTCTCATAAATGTTGGTCGTTACCCAGTTGCCGGGCGAGGTCGTCTCAACCTTGGGATCAAGGCCGACGGCGTCGGTGGGGCGGGCGATCACCAGCGTGCCGCCGGACGCGGCCTCGCCGGGAGCCGCCTCGCCGCTTTCGGCCGGCGCGGCCGGCGCTGCACAGGATGCCAGAAGCAGAACGACAAGCAGCCCCTGCAACAATGCTGCAAGGGTTGTACGATACCTCTTTGCGCTCTTGTTCATGGTTGCGTCTCTCCTTTTGCGACGTGGTTGGCGGATGATGTGGTTGGCGGATAAACCGAGACGGGCAGAGCAGCAGTCCTGTGGCGGAACGCGCCCGTGAGCGGTTGACGACAAATTATGTGGCTTTTTACCCATATTGTCAAACCTGTGCGGGCTGCTTCCGGCCGGCTAAACGTGCGTGCGTGGGCCAAATTGGACTAGGAGCGAAGGAGTGCAAGTCGCTTCTGGGCGGCAGCGATGCTATGATGCGGCTAACGACGGCGCCGAAAAACAGGCGCTCTATACAAGTTCTGCACAAGGAAAAGTAGATGCAATGAGTGAGCAAGCCGCAGTCATCTATGGCGACATTGTTTCCGGGTTGCGCGGTCTGGGCTTGCGCCCTGGTGACAGGGTGTTGGCGCATAGCTCGCTGAGCAGTTTCGGCTATGTGGAGGGGGGCGCAGGGACCGTGATCGACGCGCTGCTGGATGTGGTCGGGCCCGACGGGACTGTGTTGGCCCCTACTCTGACGGGCGATGAGACGTTGTCGCCCGCCAACCCGCCGCGCTTCGACCCGCGCTCGTCGCCGTGCTGGACCGGCCGCATCCCCGAAACGTTGCGGATGCGGCCCGACGCCACCCGCAGTCTTCACCCGACGCACTCAGTCGCCGCAATCGGGCGGGACGCGGAAAGCCTGACGCGCGAGCATATACTTTCACTCACTCCGTGCGACGAACACTCCCCCTATGGCAAGCTGGCAGGGTTGCCGAACGGCTATGTGCTGCTGATCGGCGTGAGCTGCCAGTCGTTGACGATCCTCCATCATGTGGAGGAGATCGCCGGGGTGGACTACCACATGCAAGGCGACCTATGCCGCGCCGAACTGATCGTGGAGGGAAGGCCGGTATATCGACACTATTTCCTACACAGGTACGGGACGCCGCGCAACTTCGGCGTGCTGGAGCCGTTGATTGCCGAAAGAGGCTTGCAAACCGAGACGATGGTTGGACGAGCGCGGCTGCGGCTGATCAGCGCGCCGGGGCTTGTCGACGTGGCGCTGCGCTGCCTGCGCGCCAACCCGCGCTTTCTTTGCGCCGCGGCGTAAGTCCTTTGGCGGCAGCGCGCCGGAAATGGCGCTATTACACAAAGGCGCGAGCAATTCGCCAATTGTCTGTAACGCATAAGCACGCGAAGGAGCTGTCCCAAATTCTTGGCGGAAAAATCGTAGCGGCGGCATCCTTGCCGCCGGACGCGCGGCCCGTGCGCAAAGGATGGCGCACCTATGAGTAAGCGCGACGAGTAGGCCAAAACTATGGGGCGCATCCGTGAGCGAAGAATCCATTTGACGCGTGGCCCGGTTCGGCTCTATTATGTGCCGTAGCGGGCAGGCACTCTGCTTTTTTGCTCCCACCCTGCCTTCGTCGATCCTACATCTCAGCTTGCTTTGACATCCCTTCGTTCAGTTTAACCCGTCCCCCACGGCGGGTTTACCGATCGTTGTCCTCTGCGTATCTACTATTCAGTCAAAGGAGAGAATGATGTCTGCGCAATTGAGCAAGCCGGTTTCTCGCCGCAGTTTTTTACACATGATGGGGTTGGGCGGAGCTGCCGCAGCGTTGGCGGCCTGCGCCGCGCCTGCGCCGCCGACGGCAGGCACGGAGGCAGGAGCGGCCGCGCCCGCCGCGCCGGAGCAGGCTTTCTTGAACTACTGGACGGGCTGGAGCGGATTTGAGTTTGATGAGCTCCAGAAAATGGTCGACAAGTTCAACGAAGAAAACGACGATATCTTCGTCAACATGACGACCGTCTTCGGCCAGTACGAGAAGGTGCTGACGGCCATCGCCGGCGGCAACCCGCCGGACGTCGTCTCCGCGGTGTGGCTGCGCCAACTTCTCACGTTGGCCGCACGCGACGGCTTGATGCCCGTGACCGCCTACGCCGAGCGGGACAACGTGGACGCGGCCGAGTACTTCCCGCAGTTCTGGGAAGCATGGAACTGGAACAACGAGTTGTGGGGCCTCATGATTACGGCCAACGCCAATCTCATCGCCTGGCGGCCCGATCTGTGGGAGGAGGTTGGGCTCGATCCGAACAGCCCGCCGACCACGGTGGCGGAGTTGGATGAGCAGGCTCAGGCGTTGGAGAAGGTGGACGAGAACGGCAACATTGAACGCGTCGGCATCCTGCCCAGCGGCATGCTGTGGTGGGCACGCGTTTTCGGCGGCGATCTCTATGATGAGGCGAGCGGTAAAGTCACTGCCAACACCCCCGCCAATGTCGCCGCCCTTGACTGGCTGGCGAGCTATCACCTCCGTCTTGGGCCGGAAAAGGTGGCCGCGTTCCAGAGCGGCTTTGGCGACTACATGAGCACCCAAAACTCCTTCTTCGCCGGCAAGGAGGCCATGACTCAGGTCGGCGAGTGGTTCATCCAATTCCAGAAGCAGTTTGCGCCCGACCTGGTGATGAATTTCATCCCCGCGCCCCCGCCGGAAGGCGGTCGTGAGAACTGCACCATCTTCGACGGCAGCGTCTTCACGATTCCCAATGGCGTCCAGAACCCGGACGCCTCTTGGGAGTTCATCAAGTTCCTGAGCCAGCCGGAGATCATGGGCGACTTCTGCTTCGCTATCCAGAATGTGCCGCCGAAGCTCGCCCCTGCCAGCGAAGAGCGCTTCGTCGCCGACCCGCGCTTCCAAATGGCGGTCGATCTGCTCAACGGGGAGAACGCTTTCGGCCCGCCCAAGATGGCGGTCAACGACTTCCTCTTCAACCGTCTGGCAGAGGCGGAGAGCGCAGTCAAGCAGGGGCAGATGACGGCGCAAGAGGCGCTGGACCGGGTGAACGACGAGGTTCAGCAGGAATTGGATCGGACGTTGCAGAGCTTGGGATTAGCCTAGGCCGCGTAGTTGCAACCTGAACCCTTAAGATGGCCTCGGTGCGTGACGCATCGGTCGACGCGCCCCGCACCGAGGTTCGGGGATCGATACCCGGAAAGACTCCCATCATGGCAATCGAAGCGACCTCCCGACGGCGTTCCGGCTGGACCAGGAGTCAATGGCAGTCGCTCCTAACCGGGCTGGCTTTTATCTCGCCCGCCATTCTGGGCGTGCTCTTCTTTGCCGCCTGGCCGATTGTCCAGTCTTTTTACTACAGCTTCACCTACTACACTATCCTCCAACCGCCGTATTTTATCGCGCTGGACAACTATCGTGATTTGTTCAGCGATCGCGTCTTTGCTATTGCCATACGCAACACGCTCTACATGGTCTTGATTGGCTTGCCGGTTCATCTCATCTTCGATTTCCTGATGGCGCTGCTGCTGAATATGCGCATCCGCGGGTTGTCGATCTACCGCACGATCTTTTATCTGCCGTCGATCACGCCGGTCGTGGCTTCGGTCATCGTGTGGCTGTGGCTCTTCAACGGCCAATATGGCGTGCTCAACGAGATCATCGGCTGGTTCGGCGTGCAGCCCATCGGCTGGCTGACCGACCCGCGTTATACCAAGCCTTCGCTCATCTTCATGGGCCTCTGGTTCGGCGGCAACACCATCTTGATCTATTTGGCCGGCCTGCGCGACGTACCGATTTCACTGCTGGAAGCGGCGGAACTGGACGGCGCGAACGCGCTGCGTAAGACCTGGCATGTTACGCTGCCTATGGTCAGCCCGGTCATCTTCTATACGCTGATCATCAACGTGATCGGCTACTTCCAGTATTTCACGGAGGCGTGGGTGCTGACCGCGACGCGTGACGGCGCGGCCGGCGGTCCGCTCAACTCCATGCTCTTTTACGCCATGTATCTCTATCAGACCGCTTTTCAGCAGTTCAAGATGGGGTATGCCAGCGCACAAGCTTGGGTGCTCTTTCTCATCGTGCTGATCGCGACCGTCATCGTTTTCCGCACCTCCGGCTGGGTATACTATCGCTCTGAGGAGTAGCCCATGAAAGCAGCCGAAACCATTGCGCAGCCGGCCTCCGCCAAGGATCGCGTCCGCGGTCTGGAAAGCCGCACCAATCAGGATCGCCTGGCTAGAATCGTGGTCTATATCATCATCACCCTGGTGGCTGTGGCCTATGTCTTCCCGCTCTACTGGATGGTTGCCACCGCGCTTAAGACGGATGTCGAAGTGTTCCGCGTGCCGCCGTCGCTGTTGCCTGAGAACCCTCAGTGGCAGAATTTCCCGCTGTCGACCACCTATATACCCTTCTGGCAGTACATGTGGAACACGATGGTGATCAGCGCCCTGACCATCTTGGGCGTGGTGGTTTCCAGTGCGTTCATCGCCTACGGCTTTGCCCGCGTGCGCTGGCCGGGTCGCAACCTGGTGTTTATGGTCTACCTCAGCACCATTATGCTGCCGGCGCAGGTGACCCTGATCCCGCTGTACATCATCTTTCGCCAATTCGGTTGGGTCGGCACGATCTTGCCGCTGGTCGTTCCCGCCTTCTTCGGCAATGCGCTCTATGTCTTCTTGCTGCGCCAGTTTTTCATGACCATTCCCAATGAGCTGACCGACGCGGCGCGCATAGACGGCGCCAGCGAACTCGGCATTTTCTCGCGCATCATGCTGCCGCTGTTAAAGCCGGCGCTGGCGACGGTGGCCCTCTTTACCTTCGTCGCTACCTATCGCGACTTCCTCGGTCCGCTTATCTATCTGACCGACCAGAGCCAGTGGACCATCTCGTTGGGCTTGCAGATGTTCAAGAACATGTACGGCGCGCAGTGGCAACTGATGATGGCCGCGGCCAGCATCACTATGATTCCTACCGTCGTCCTCTTCTTCCTCACGCAGCGCACCTTCATCGAGGGCATCGCGTTGACCGGGATCAAGGGGTAATTCGCCGCGGACGTCCTTCCGGCGTCCCACTCTAGAAAGCTCACGGATCATGAACGCAGTACGCGTGGCGGTGATCGGCGCCGGCGGCATCGGCGGCGCCCATTTGGATGCCTACGCTGCGCTGCCTCAGTTGTGCCAGGTGGCAGGCGTGGCTGATATTCAGGCTGAGGCGGCGCAGGCCCGCGCCGCGCCGTTCGGCGCGCCCGCCTATGCCGACTTCGTCGAAATGCTGGACGCGGTGAAGCCGGATGCGGTGAGCATCTGCACGCCGCCCAACATGCACTTGCCCGTCGCTACGGAGGCGGCGCGGCGCGGGGTCGCTATCCTGTGCGAGAAGCCCCCGGCGCGCACGCTAGCCGAAACCGAAGCGCTGGTCGAGATCTGCCGCACGCACGACGCGCCGCTCCAGTTCGCCTTCTGCCACCGCTTCCACGAGCCGGTGCAGCAGGCGCAGGAGTTGATCGCGTCGGGCAAACTGGGCCAGGTGGTCCAGATCTACAATCGCTTCGGCTTCCGTTTTGCGCGTGCGGGCAACTCCTGGTTCACCGACCCTGAGACGTCCGGCGGGGGCATCCTCATCGACACGCTCGTGCACAGCGTGGACATCTTCCGCGCGCTGGCGGGCGAAGTGCGCCGGGTGGATGCCGCGATGGGCGCAACGTTGCCGATAGCCGTGGAGGACAGCGCGGCCATGCTGGTGACCGCGGAGTCGGGCGCGGTGGGCGCGCTTACCTGTAGCTGGGTTACGCCTGTCTCCGAGGCGGAGGTGCGCATCTATGGGACGGAGGGCGAGGCCGTGATCGACTACGCCCAGCCCGGCGGCCTCGCCTACCGCTTGGCCGGTGACGAGGAGTGGACGCGGCTGCCCTTCGAGAAGCCCAACCGCTTCATCCGCCAGGCCGAGGCTTTCCTTACCGCCGTTCAGTCCGGCCGCGCGCCGCATCCCGGCGCGGAGGACGGCTTGGCCGTCATGCGGGTTATCGAGGCGGCCTATGCCTCGGCCCGCCGCAGTTAATCACACGTTCTGAAAGGACTCACCGTCATGAAACTTGGCCTCTCGATGTGGAGCGTAGTTTCGGCCGTGAAGGCCGGCAAGATCGACTTGTTCGGCTTTATCGACTACGCCGCGCAACAGCAGGCGCAGGGCGTCGAACTGCTCGATTTCTTCTGGACGGACCGCGACGCCGAAATCCCGCAGGTGAAGCAGCGCATCCGTGATGCGGGCTTGGAGCTCGCGGTCTATTCTATCGGCAACGACTTCTTCCAGCCGGACCCTGAGGAGCGCGCTCGCCAGGTCAAGGCAATGCTCGAAGCTGTGGACGCGGCGAACGAACTGGAGGTCGGGCTGATACGCGTCTTCAGCGGCAATGCCAAGGAGGGCTACAGTCTGGAGGATGGCCTGGAATGGATCGTGGACGGGCTGATCCAGGGCGCGCAGTACGCCTCGCGTCACGGCGTCGTCTTGGCGCTGGAGAACCACGGCCTGATGGCGGGACGCAGCGACCAGGTGCGCGGCATTATCGACGCGGTCGGGTTCCCGTCGCTGCGCGCCAACCTAGACACAGGCAACTTCCTGCTGGTGAACCAGAGTCCGACCGAGGCCGCGCGCAGCTTGGCTGACTTGGTGGCGCTGGTGCACCTGAAGGACTTCCGCAAAGCTGGGCCGGAGGATGTGGAGCACGTCTATCACGGGCTGGACGGCGAGGCCTATACCGGCACGGTTGTAGGCGAGGGGCAGGTGGACCTGCCTGTGATCGTGGACATTCTGCAGAATGCGGGCTATGACGGCTGGCTGTCCCTGGAGTATGAGGGCGGGCAGGACCCCCTGACCATCGGCGTGCCGCGCAGCCTGGAGGCAGCGCGTACGCTGCTGCCCGTCTGATATGCGGATTTGCAAAAGCCTGGACGTTTTTGCAAATCCGCAATAAGCGTTGGTAGAAGACAGAAGGAGACCTTCGCAAGGTGTGGCGTTCGCCCTCTGCTTGGACGACGAAAGTGCCGCGAATAGGACAAGAAGCACGAGAACCAGATGACCAAGTTAGAGGCGCCAAACCTTAGCAGGGTCTAAGCTACGCGCTGGGCGCGTGGCGCAGGCGGGCGATGAGCACGGGCGGAAACTCGCTAAAGGATGACCCCCAACTGAGCGGGTTGCCCTTGTGCGGCTGGCCGGCGGGGAAGGCGCGCTCCTCCAGCGCGTCGAGCACGAAGCCGTGCCGGAAAGCGACGCTGAGCAGGTCGCCTAGGGGCCTGTGGAAGTAGACGTGCGGCTCCGGCTGGCCGGGGACGGCAAGCCCGCGCTGCACGGACGGCGTCATGTAGCCGCTCACCTTCAGCGAGTGCGTGGTGATCATCTCGCCGCCGCGGTCTTCGCGCTCCGCCATATGCGTTACGTGGACGCTGTTGAAGCAGGGGTGCATGATCGAGAAGAGGAAAGGTGCGCCGGGCCGCAGCAGGCGAGGCAGCGCAGCCATGAGCGGCCCGATGTCCGCGATGTCAAAGAGCGCCATCTGGCAGATGGCCGCGTCGAAGCGCGTCTCGCCCAGGCTCAAAAGCTGCGCTTGGTCCGTGACATCCAGCGTGCGATAGTCGATGGTCGCGGCTGCGCCCCGTGCTTGCGCCCGCTGAATCATCTCCGTCGAGAAGTCGAATGCGGTCACCTCTGCGCCTAGTGCGGCGAGCTTGCGCGCGTAGAGGCCGTTGCCGCAGGCGATGTCGAGGATGCGTTGGCCGGGCTGCGGAGCGAGCAAGCGCAAGGTCGCCGGCCAGATGAGGACATTCACGAAGTCGTTGCCCTCGCCCATATAGTCGTCCCAGTAGGCCGCGCTCGCATCCCAGGCGTTGCGCGTGGCGTCGTTGGCGGTGCGGCGGTCAGGCTGATCAATCATGTATAGCGGGTCCTTTTTGCTCATCTGCTCGCCTGCTCATCGGCGAGGCCGAAATGTTCGATCACGCGCTGCGCGTTCTGCTCGATAGTTCGTTCGCCGTCGACCGTGAAGTGCGCCAGCCCCAAGTCTGTCACCCGCCCTTCGATCCAGGCGGCAAAGGCGACGTCGCGGTCCATCCAGTTTTGCAGGGCTTGGTCCGGATCGCTGCACTGGCTGAGGATGTATTGTACCCACTCGCCGCGGTTGGGGTAGGTGCGACGCTGGAACGCCTCTGTGGGGATCACCCAGAGCGCGCGGCGACGGTCATGCAGGAACGGGGCGAGGCCGTCGGGGAGCAGGCTGTTGCCTTCGACCAGGATGGGCGCGCCGGCATCCATCGCCAGCAGGTCGGCGATGACCATGTCGAACTGCTCCTGATAGCAGCGAATTACGTCCTCAAGCAAGACATCGACGGGACGCATCCATAATTCATCCCAGGTGGAGGAAATCCAATAGGCCAGACAGGGCTGGCGCGCCGGGTCCGGCTTGGGCAGACGCGTGCGCAGTTCTTGGTCGATATGGTAGTGGGTGAGGCCATAGGCGGCGGCGATCTGGCCGGCCATCGTGCTTTTGCCGGCGCAGGGAGAGCCGCCCATCCAGTAGACATGCCGGAGGCGGTTGCGGATCGTATCGTCAGTCATCAGAGCATACACCAATAGGAGTGAATATGGAGACAAAAATCGCACTTGCGGCGGCGCGTGACCTGTATTATACTCGAAATCACCAGCTTCCCATCGAGACACCATCGCTACATCGGCTGTGCACTCCGGATTCGTGTGAGCAGGAAGTGCGAAGGCCGTGAATACTCCGCCCGGATCGATAGGCTTGGCGTCAAAACGCTGCCTGACGTCATCTGAGAACGTCGCTCCCCTGGCAGTTCGAGCAACGGGCCACGATGCGGGCATTGCGAGACCGTAGCGCGCCTTCTTCCCCACAGAGGTTCGATCGCGTTCTTGTTGTGGTTCAAATCCATATTACAAGCCGTATCAACAATTGGCCGTAAGGAGGCTCCTCGATGAGTAATGTACGCCGTTGGTTGATGTTTGTGTTAGTGGCTGCGTTAGCGCTTGGATTGGCCGCCTGCGCTGCGGCTCCCGCCGCCCCGGCAGCGGAAGCGCCTGCGGAAGCGGCGCCGGCAGAGGAAGCTGCGGCGGAAGCGCCTGCGGCAGAAGGCGCTCCTTCCGGCCCGCTGGAGATTTTCTCTTGGTGGACCACGGGCGGCGAAGTGGAAGCGCTCGACGCCGTGTATGCGATCATCAATGAGCGCTACCCGGAGATCGAGATTGAGAACGCCGCTTTGGTAGGCGGGGCAGGACAGGGCGGGGCGATGAAGGCCCTGCTTGAAACGCGCATGATGGGCGGCGAACCGCCCGATTCTTTCCAAGTTCACCTGGGGCGCGAACTGATCGACAGCCATGTGATCGCTGACCGCATGGAGCCGCTGGACTTCCTCTTTGAGGAAGAGGGCCTGTATGAGGCCTTCCCGCAGGACCTGGTCGACATCGCATCCTACGACGGGCATCCCTATTCCGTGCCGATCAATATCCATCGTTCCAACATGTTGTGGTATAGCCCAGAGAGACTCGCCGCAGCCGGCGTCGAAGCTGTGCCGACCACCTGGGACGAGTTCTTCGTGGCCGCGGAAAAGCTCAAGGAAGTCGGTATTCCTGCCATGGGTCTTGGCGAGGCTGACCAGACGATGGCGGCCCATATCTTTGAGAGCATTCTCTTGGCAGTGTTCGGGCCTGATGATTATCGCGGCTTGTTCGACGGCACTATCGGTTGGGACGATGCACGCGTCACCGAAGCGCTGGAAATCTTGAACAAGATGTTTGACTATGTAAACCCCGATTACCTGAGCGTAAGACAGGGCGAGATGGTCAGCGCCTTCGCCACAGATGAAGGCGTAGCGATGTTCATCAGCGGAGACTGGTCACACGGTCAGCTCAAGGCAATGGGCTACACGGATTATTCCTGGGCGCCCTCTCCGGGGACGGCGGGCAACTTCATCGTGCTTTCCGACTCCTTTGGCCTGCCCAAGAATGCGCCGCACCGCGACAACGCCATTGCCTTCCTGAAGGTGGTCGGTTCTCGCGAGGGCCAGGATGCCTTCAACCCGATCAAGGGTTCGATTCCGGCGCGCGTCGACGGCGACGCAAGCCTATACGACGAGTACCAGCTCACGGCGATGGAAGACTTTGCGACGAATACGCTCGTCCCGAGCATCCAGCATGGGGCGGCGGCCAAGCAGAGCTTCATTCTTGACTACGACTTTGCCATCAACGAGGTCGCTGCCAACCGAGACGTTGCCAAGGGGCAGGCTATGCTCGTCCAAGCGGCGGAGGACGCAGGATTTGGCGAATAGAACGTATCCGACGGTAAGAGTGGAAGGGGAGCGCGGCCTAGCCGCCTCCCCCGCCACAAGAAAACGCAGACGTCCGGGATGGCTGCGCGGCGAGATGCTGATCGCCCTTATCGTCCTGGCTCCGTCTATTTTTCTCGTGGCAATCTTCATCTATGGCTTTATCGGTTGGACCTTCTACATCTCGACTGTGAAATGGGACTCGGCGGTTGTGGATTATGCCTTCGTCGGGTTGAAGAACTGGCAGCGCTTGTTCAATGACGCCCGCTTTCACAGTGATTTGCGCAACCACTTGTTGTATGCCATTGGGTTTATGTCGCAGTGCATTGTGTTCGGTTTTCTCCTGGCGGTGCTGCTCGATCTTAGAATTAAGGGTGAGGCGCTTTTCCGCACGATATTCATTTTCCCCTTTGCCGTTTCAGGTATCGTGACGGGCGTCGCCTGGCGATGGCTGATGCAGCCTACGACCGGGATCAACCTTCTCTTTGCCGCTGTCGGTCTAGAGAATCTCCAGCCCTCTTGGTTCGTCCATGCGAAATTCGGCATGTTGGCGGTGTCCATCGCTGCGGCTTGGCAGTTCACCGGCTACGTCATGGCGCTGTATCTGGCGGGGCTGCGCGGCATTTCGTACGAGTTGCGTGAAGCGGCGGCCATCGACGGCGCTGATTCGTTTGAGATCTATCGCTATGTGATCATTCCGCTGTTAACCCCGGTCACATTTGTTGTAATCGTTCTAACAGGCATGAACTCGATCCGCATCTTTGACTTGGTTGCGGCGATGGGGGGAAGCGGCCCGGCATTTGCCACTGATACGCTCGCCTTCAACATGTATCAGACCACCTTCGGCTCTTATCGCTTCTCCTTGGGCGCGGCGATTGGCTCCTTCATGATTTTACTGTCGCTGTTCCTCGTGGTTCCCTATCTGCGCAGCATGCGCGGCGAGGTGGAGAGATGAACCTGCAGCGTATCTGGACCCGCAGTGCGATCTATTTTCTCCTGATAGCGTTTGCGGCCTACTATCTCATGCCGTTCTACGTCATGTTGATTACGGGCCTCAAGCCCTTCGCAGATGTTCAGATTGCACGTATGTGGGAACTGCCGCAGAACCCCACTCTCGAAGGAGTTCTTCGGGCCTGGACTTCGGTTGCGCCCAATTTTTGGAACAGCGTGCGCATCACCGTACCCGCCGCACTGATCTCTGCATTCATCGGATCGATCAACGGCTACATTTTCGCCAAGTGGCGTTTCCCCCATGCGGACACGGTCTTCATCCTCTTTCTGGTGGGCATGTTCCTGCCCTATCAGGGCGTTCTGATTCCGCTGGTGCGCACCTTGCAATTCTTCGGGTTATACGGAACGATGCCTGGGCTGGTCATGGTTCACTGCATCTTTGGCATCCCGATTACGGCGCTGCTCTTTCGCGGCTACTATGCGGGCATTCCCAACGAGCTTCTCGACGCCGGCAAGATAGACGGCTGCGGCTTTTTCGGGCTGTATCGCTGGATATTGCTGCCCATTTCGCTGCCGGCTTTTGCCGTCGTTCTCCTTTGGCAGTTCACAACGATCTGGAATGACTATCTGATCGGCCTGGTGGTGCTCAGCAATCCATCCCGAGCCCCGGTGAACGTTGCGGTACAGAACCTTGCCGGAAGCTATTTTGTGGAATGGAATGTGCAGATGTCGGGAGCGCTGATCGCGGCGCTGCCGACAATTCTCGTCTACCTTGCCCTGGGCAAGCTCTTCCTGCGCGGGCTGCTCGCCGGTTCGCTTAAGGGGTAAAACGGCCTGGCTGCCCCGGCTTCAACCCAATGTAGGCGTGAAGCGCCGCCATGCTTTGACAGGCCGGCGGCGTTTTTTGTTGGTCGCACAGTGCGATGGAATACAAAACCCTCTCCGACTTGTGATATCATCCAATGGCCTGGTCAATGGCGTTAATAATGGTCTGGTTGAGCGAACGCGTCACGCGCCGGACGCAGCGTGAGACCGCTTGACCGCAGATTGATCTACGCCGGTTGTTCCACGATAATCATGCAGTGCGTCCGGCAGTCTAGAAAAATGGGGAATGCATGTCTATGAGCGATGTAGTGCGGCTTGGCATCGTCGGCGCAGGCAGCATTACGCTGCGCGGGCTTCTGCCCCACTTGACCATGGAAGACGTTCAGGAGAGCGTGCGGGTCGTGGCGCTGTGCGACCCGGTTGTCGAGCGGGCGCAGGCCGCGGCGGAGAAGTTCGGCGTGGACCACGCCTACGCCGCCTTCGAGGAGATGCTCGACGCGGGCGGCGTGGATGCGGTCAGCATCGCCTCTCCGATTGGCTTGCACTACGAACAGGGCGTGTTGGCCGTGGAGAACGGGGTTCACGTTCATTTCAATAAGTCGATGACCACGACCGTGGCGGAGGCCGACGATCTGATCGAACGCGCTCGCAGCAAGGGGGTGAAGCTGGTCGCTTCGCCGGGCGAGATGCTCAACCCGCGCCTACAGCGCATCAAGCAGTTGATCGAAGAAGGCGCGCTGGGTACGCTGACTTGGGCGGTCACGGGCGCTTCATTTGGCCGTTATCACGAGCAGGAAGCCGTCGTGCGACATGGCAGCGACCCGCTCTCCAACATCAACCCGGCCTGGTATTTTCGCAAGCCGGGCGGCGGCCCGCTCTATGACATGACGGTCTACGGGCTGCACGCGCTGACGGGCGTTTTGGGGCCGGCAAAGCGCGTGATCGCTTTCTCCGGCATTCGCATTCGGGAGCGCGAGTTCCTGGGCCAAATGCTGCCGACGGATATGGACGATCAGACGGTGATGGCGCTCGATTTCGGCGGGGCGCTCTTTGCCTTTGTCTACGGCGTGGCGGCGGGCGGGCTGCCGAACATGGGGCGTCCGCTCATCTTCGGCACAAAAGGGACGATCAACGGCGGCACGCTGAACGGCGAGGTGATCGACTATCCCGGCCGCGAGGTCGCAGAGCGGTATGGCTATACGGCCGCGCTGCCGCACGTGGTCGACCGCCACCGCGAGGTGGAGGAGGCTCACGTCTTCGAGGACGTGATGCAACTGGTCGATTTGATCCGCAACGGAGAGCTGACCATTGCTACGCCGGAACACGCTCGCCACGTCATCGAGATCATCGAAGCGGCCTATCGTTCGGCGCAGACGGGAACGGCGCAGGAGCTGCACACGACCTTCTGAACGCCAGACCGGGCGAATCCGCTTCACGCAGTGTGCGGAAACGTTGACAGTAAAGCAGCCGGCTGGTCAAACCAGCCGGCTGTCGCGTTGCATGCGTAGATGCCGGATTCGCTCCGGCTCCGGTACAGCTATCTGGCGCAGCTATCTCCAGTGATGAACGGGCGCGGGGATCAGCAGCGTCTGGCCCGCATAGATGCGATGCGGGTTGGGGATGCGGTTGACGCGCGCCAGGGTCTGGACGGATACGCCGCTGCGTCGGGCAATGGCGGAGAGCGTATCGCCCGGACGCACACAGTAGTAATGCCCCTGGGGGCGGGCCGGTTGGACGTGCGCAGGCTGGACGCGTACGGGCTGAACCGGGCGATGATAGGCCGCATGGCCGTTCCAGCGCGCCGCTCCAGGCTGGGCCGGGCCGGCCGCGGGCGCGGCGCTTGCCTGGCTGGGGACGAACAGGGTGAGCGCGACCGCAAGCGCGATCGCAACGAGCGTGACGCGCCTGATCCAGCGAGTCGCAAGGTGTGGCTGCCGCATGGTAGTCTCCTTTCGCGAACGAAGGGTTGCGACGACAGGCGTCAGCCGGCCGGCGCACAGGCCCCGGGGCAACGTCTGATGCCGTTGGTCGCTAGGAAGGTACGGAACTCGCGGGAATCGTATCATGTTTGGGCGCGATCCGCAAGGGAAATCCGAAGGGGCGGGCGGCCTATCACCACTGTGAATTGACCACTGTGAATTGCGACGGAACCGCATGGGGACGCACCGGCTTTTGCACACGTATTGTGCGTTCGGCGGGAGGATATTGTCCCCGCCGGATGTCCGGCTATGTAACCGGGCCATCAGCCTGGGCCGCGGCCTGACTGTCAGGCTTTCTCTCTGGCGGGGACGGGCATGGGCTTGCTGCGGGCGCGCGCCAGCAGCCCGTACGCAAGCAGGCAGAGCAGGCCGAACAGCGGGACGAAAGTCAGGGAAGATAGGGCGGTGAAGAGCGAGAAGCGATCCGCCAGATAGCCGGTGAACGACGCGCCCAGCCCACCGGGCCACCAGCCGAGTCCCATGAGCAGGCCGGAAGCGACTCCGACTTGGTTGGGCAACGCTTCCAGCACAAGGACGATGCTGTTTGGGAGCGTGGTCCCCACCGCTACGCCGGAGAGGAACAGCCCCGCGATCTGCACCGCGCCTGCGCTGTTGAGAAACGACCAAAAGGTCAGCGGCAAAAGGGCCAGGGCGATGACCAAGATGCGCCAATAGCCGAAGCGGTCGCCCGCAGCCCCGCCGAGCAGGCTGCCTGCGCTGACCGAGAAGGCGAAGACGGCGAGCATGCTGCCGCCTGCCGCTACCGTGCCGCCGGTCGACTCGATCCAGGTGGGCAGATAGGTGGTCAGTCCAACTTGGAACCAAGAGCGAAACATCATGGCGACGACGATGAGAACCAGGCCGGCGACAAATGCATCACCCTGCGAGGCGGCTTTGGGCTTTTCCTCGCGTGCTGCAATCGACGAGCTTGTGCGCAGGTTGAGGTAGAAGATGACGCCGAAGATCAGGCCGAGGGGCAGAATGGTGATGACGCCGGGCAGGCCGAACCATGACAGCGCCAGCGCGATCCACAAGGGGCTGAGGGCCGCGCCGATGTTGCCGCCGACGGAGAAGACGGAGATGCCTGCGCCGCGCTTGGCTCCGCTGTTCGAGGCGGCGATCACCGCGGCCGGCGGATGAAAGGCGGCGGAACCGAGGCTGCCCAGGGAGATCAGGACGAGCAGCACGCCATAGGAGGGGGCGAAGCCCACCAAGCCCATGGCCGCGCCGATCCACATGATGCTGAGGGTGGTCAGGGGCACGGCTCCCCAGCGGTCGCTGATGTAACCGAAGAGCGGCTGCGCCAGCGCCATGCTGGTCCCCGCGACCAGGGCGATGATGCCGACTTGTGTGTAGTTGAGGCCCATCAGGGGCATGAGCCGCGGGTAGAGCACCGGCAAAAAGTTGTTGCTGAATTCGATGATCAGATGGGCGAAGGCGACGAGCAACAGCGCGCGGCTAAACTGAGTTTTCATCAAAGGGCGTCCTGAGCGGATTGGCGCAAGATCTGTCGATCCTGTTCTTGGGGGCGGAGTTGGCGCTCGTAGATTTCGGCGTAGAGCGGAGAGCGTTCCAGCAGTTGGGTATGGCTGCCCATGGCCGCGATCCGTCCGCGCTCTAGAACGAGGATCAGGTCGGCGGCGCGCACGGTGCTGAGCCGTTGGGCGATGACAAACGAGGTGCGGTCGCGCATCAGTTGTTCGAGCGCCAGTTGGATCTGCCGTTCGGTCTCGGTGTCGACGCTGGCGGTGGCGTCGTCGAGGAGCAGAATGCGCGGGTTCTTGAGCAAGGCGCGGGCGATTGCGATGCGCTGGCGCTGCCCGCCGGAGAGCGTCGCGCCCCGTTCGCCGACTCTGGTTTGGTAGCCGTTGGGCATGGCGCTGATGAACTCGTGCGCCTGGGCCGCCTTAGCCGCGGCCACGATCTCGTCCGGAGAAGCGCCGGGCCGCCCAAAGGCGATGTTCTCCTGCACGCTGACCGCAAACAGCGTGGTTTCTTGCAGCACGATACCGATCTGGTCGCGCAGCGAGTTGAGCGTGACCGTGCGCACGTCGATGTCGTCGATCAGCACGCGCCCGCGCGTCGGGTCATAGAAGCGGGGGATGAGGTTGAGAACGGACGACTTGCCGGAACCGGTCGGCCCCAACAGGGCGATGACTTGGCCGGGCTGCGCTTCAAACGTCACGTCCTCCAGCACGGAATGGCGTTCCGAGTAGGAAAAATGGACGTGATCGAAGCGGACGGCGCCTTTGATCGGCGGCATAGGTACGGCGTCTTCGGCATCTTGCACGGGCGACGGCGCGTCGAGAATGTCGAAGACGCGCTCCCCGGCGGAGGCGGCCATTGCCACCGCAGGCACGATCATGCCGATGCGGCGCACGGGCATCACCAACTGGCCCAGGTAGGTTGAGAATGCGACCAGTTCGCCCAGGGTTAACTGGCCGCGGATGACGAGCAGGCCGCCGTACCAGATGATGAAGACCGTGCCGATGTTGGCGATCAGGTCGAGCATGGGCACGTTGACGGCGCGCAGGCGCACTGCGAAGGCGGATAGATCGAACCACGTCTGGTTCTCGCGCTCGAAGCGCTCGATCTCGGCGCGCTCTTGGGCGAAGGCCTTGACGACGCGCGCCCCGCGCAGGTTCTGCTCCAGCCGGGTGGTGAGCACGCCCAACTGCTGTTGGATGGCGAGCGACAGCGGGCGCATTTGCCTGCCGAAATGAAGGGCGCGCCACGCCAGGAGAGGCATCGCCGCCAGGCTCAACAGGGCCAGAAGCGGGTTCATTAAGACGAGCGCAATAGCGGTGCCCAAGAAGAGGACCATGCCTTCGACCAGACGCAATATCGCACGGCCGGTGAGGAAGCGAATGCGCTCCACGTCCTGTACAGCGCGGGAAAGAAGCTGCCCGCTTTCGGAGCGGTCATGGTAGGCGAAGGACAGTTCGGCCAGTCGATGGTGGATGGCGTTGCGCAGGTCGTAGGCCACGCTCTGAGAGGCTGTCTCGGTCCAGCGACCCTGGAGATAGGCGATGACGCCCTTGAGCAGCGTGAGGCTGAGCAGGATAACAACCGCCGTGGTGAGCAGGCGCACATTGCCGGCGCGGATGCCCGTATCGATGATCCAGCGGATGAACTGCGGGATGAGCACGGTCATGCCCGCCATCAGCAGCAGGCCCAGGTAGGAACCGAGGACCATCCGCCAATAGGGGCGCAGAAAGCGGAAACAGCGCACAAGGATGCGCCAGTCGCCCGACCCGCGCAGGGAGACCGGCTTGAAGGCGTTGGGTGGAGAACTCATGGCGTAATGGCGGCGGCAGGCTTCATGCGACGATGTGCACAGGCTCCTGCGGCGACAGGCCGTCCGGGTCGTTGGCCTCTAGGCCGGGCGGCGCGGGGACAGGGCCTTGCAGCAGCGGGTCATGCGTGCGCTGCATCCACGCCGATAGGCGCTCGCGCAGCTCGGCGCGCACTGCGGCCATGTCCGGCTCTGCGATCAGGTTGTGCCGTTCGAGCGGATCGAAGACGAGGTCGAAGAGTTGTTCTTCGTCGACGGCTCGCGTTCGCCAGCCGTGTTGCAACCAGACATCCTTGCTGGGGCTGTCGTCGCAGTTGGGCAGTACCGGCGTGGTGCGGCCTCCGAAACGGCGGATGTACTTGTAGCGCGGCATGCGCACGCAGCGCTGCGGCTCGTAGGCTGCGTGGTAGGTGACTTCTGCGAAGACGGCGTCGTTGATCTCGCTTGTGTCGCCGGTAAGAACGGGCAGGAAGGATTTGCCCTGTAGCCAGGGCGGCGCGTCGATGCCCAGGTAGGCGCAGAGGGTGGGCAGCACGTCGACGTGGGAGATGAGCGCATCGCAGACGCGCCCGCCGCCGAAAGGCTCCGGCCCGGCCATGATTAGCGAGATGCCGATGCCGTGGTCGGTGAGTGTGCATTTCATGCCCGGAAAGGCGGGGCCGTGGTCGGCGGTGTAGAAGATGAGCGTGTTGTCGTCAAGGCCGGCTTCGTGTAGGGCGCGCAGCACCGCGCCGATGCCGTCATCCAGGAGGCGTGCGCTTGCCTTGAAGGCGGCGACGTCGCGGCGCACCTCCGGCGTATCCGGCAGCACGGGGAAGGGCAGCGTGTAGCGCGGGTCTTCCTGTGCGGAGGGTTCGGGGAACTCGCGGTGCGTCTCGTTGAAACCTATATCCAGAAAGAAAGGCTGCTGCGGCGCGGAGGCAAGAAACGCCGCCGCGGCCGGGGCGACATCTTGTGCACGGGTAGAACGCAGCGGTACGATCTCGTCATAGCCGATGACCGTCGCGTCTTTGGCGACGTGTTGCTCGCCGATCAGCGTACTGCGGTAGCCGGCGGCGCGCAGCGTGTGGACGACGTGTTGGCCGTAATCGTGCAGCCGGAAGCCGCGATGCGCCAGTCCGAGCATGCCCGCGCTGTGCGGCGCTTGGCCGGTCAGGAGCGCGGCGCGTGAGGGCGAACAGGTCGGGGCCATGGAGCAGGCTCGCCGGAAGAGCACGCCGCGCCGGGCTAGGCCCATCAGGTTCGGCGTGGGGATGGCGTGCCCGTAGGGTTCGATGTAGCGTCCGGTGTCGTGTGAATGCAGGTATAGGATATTGGGCAGAGACATGGGCGTGCACATGCTTTCTGACAGAATAGTATCGTCCTGCTGTTAGTGTCTATCCTGGGTGCGGGATTGTCAAATTATCCGGTCATAGGGCTGTGTGCGTCTCTTGTCAATCGGAAGGCGGTCAATCGGAAGGCAGGCCACTTGGCCGCACGGTTGGCGCGAGCGTATAATGCGCTCTGCGCTGAAGGCCGCGCCCGGCGCTGCGCGGGCATAGGGCCGGATTCGCTTTGACAGTTTCCGAGGAGGCAGCCGTTGATGCAACGAAATGATGGGCGCGGCCGGCGTGCAGGGCTGCGCAATTTAGGTCGTGCCTTGCGTTTTCTGTTCCATCACCGGCGCATCGCCCTGATTGCGACAGTGAGTCTGTTCCTGAGCATCGGCGCGCAACTGGCTGTGCCGCAGATGGTGCAGAACATCCTCGACGCGGTGGCGAACGGCTTGATGCTGCAGCAGACGGGCGGCGCGGACGCCGCCGCGCAGGCCGCGGTTGTGCAGGCGATGCTCTGGTCGTTTGTGCTGATTCTTGCCTTTGCCGTAGCGCGCGGGGCATTCGCGTTCACGCAGGCGTTTATGGCCGAGACGCTGAGCCAGAACGTCGCCTTTGACTTCCGCAACGAGCTGTTCGCCAAAATTCAGCGACTGTCGTTCAGCTACCACGACCGCAACCGCACGGGGCAGTTGATGGTGCGCGCCACGGACGACGTGGAGAAGCTGCGGCTTTTCCTGGGCCAGGGCCTGCTCCTGGCGCTGCAAGCCTTCGTGCTGCTGACCGGCGCGCTGGTCATGCTGCTGCTTACGAACGTGCGGCTGACGATGGTCGTGCTGCCCATCCTGCCGATTGCGCTGGTGCTGTTCATGATCTT
>CAZYSJ010000051.1:0-30097 GCA_964649875.1 uncultured Caldilineaceae bacterium | reverse complement strand
CCGCCGCGGATGAGCTCGATGCCCGAAGCAATGGCGCGGTCGCGGCCCGGCCCGCGCGCGTCCACCGACACCACCGCATAGACCGCCACCTTGCCCGTTGCCATCACCGCGTCGACCGCGGCGAGAACCTGCTCCATGTCCGGGCCGTTCGGCTCGCGCGTGCGGTTATCGGGCACGTAGCGCTCATCCAAGACGTCGGCGTCAACGTGCAGGTAGAGCATGTCGACGCGCGCCGCCAGTTCTGTGACGGCTTGGTGCAAGGCCCCGCCGGGCAGCGCGGGCGAGACGGGGACAACGGGAATGCCCACGGCGCGGATCAACTGCTCCTCGGCCGCGTCGAGGTTGCGCACGTCAACCATCACGATGCGGTCCGTAGGCAGCGGCGCGACGATGTGCGAACCTTCGCGCCAGACGGGATAGGCAAGGCCGGCGCACACCGCGACCGGCATGCCCCCCAGCATCCCGCTGAGCGTAGTCTGCGGCGTGTTGAAGTCGCCGTGTGCGTCGAACCAGACGAGGCCGGCGCGCACGCCGGGGCCGTGCGCGTCTTGCAGGCCGCCCAGGATGCCGGTGATGTGGCAGCAGTTGCCGCCGGTCATGAGGACGGCGCGTCCGGCCTGGCGGGCGCGGGCGACCTCCTCGGCAATGGCCCCGTTGAGCGCGCCCAGGTCGCGGATGACATCGCCGGCGCCGATGCCGTCGCCTTGGGGCAGGCGCGGCTCAACTTCGTATATGGGCGCGCCGGCCGCGGCATAGACGCCGGCAGCGCGATAGGCGTCCAGGGCGCGCTCGTCGTCCGCCGCGGGTTCGGCGTTCAGATAGCGGATGCCCAGCGCTTGCAGGGCGGAAAGAGGAACGGGTGCGGTCACGGGGCTGCTCCTAGCGGGTCGTTTGCGGTTGGTTTCTGCCGGCTAACTTGCCGGCGCCTGGATCGCGATCTTGACGACGGTTTCGCCGCCCAGGCTGTAGGCGCCGTTGAGCGCGTCGAAGCCGTCCTTTACCCGCTCCAGCGGCAGGACGTGGCTCACCATGTCGGCGAAGGGGAATTCCTCGTTCTCCATCACGGCCATGGCGCGCACGAAGTGGTGATGGCGGCTGCCCCACACGCCTTCCAGGCGCAGGTTGGGGCGCAGGAAATGCTTGTGCGGGTTGACCTCGATCAGGCCGGAATCCACGAAATGGCCCACTTCGACGAATGTGCCGTCCTGCTTGACGTATTCCAGCCCTTCGGGGAAGGCGGGCAGGAAGCCGGCGCACTCGAAGACGACATCCGCGCCTTCGCGCCGCGGCGTGTGTTCAAGCACGACTTGCTTGCGCGTCTCTACATTCGGGTAGTCGGCGATGTCGATGGTGACGTGTGCGCCCAGCTTTTCCGCCAGTTCCAGACGACCGGCGGGGCCGCCGATCACGATCAACCGGGCTGCGCCGGTGATCTTGGCCGCGATCAGGCACATGAGGCCGATGGCCCCTGCGCCCTGGATGATCACGGTGTCGCCGATCTGCACTTTAGCGCGCAAGGCCGAGTGTACGCCGACGGTGAACGGCTCGGCTAGGACCGCGACCGGCGGCGGCGTTAGCGTCTTGATGATGCAGTTGACCGGGTCTTTCAGATAAACATACTCGGCGAAGCCGCCGGTGAAGGGTTCGTCCGCCCCGCGAAAGCCATAGGCGACGCCGCTGTTGCGCGGGTGGAAGACCACGCGGTCGCCCTCGCGCAAGCGGTTGCCCAGGTAATCGACGGAGACGCCGCTGCCCAAGGCCTCGACGATGCCGACTACTTCGTGGCCTTGCAGTGTGTCGACGGGCAGGCCCTTCTGCCAGTTGTGCAGGTCCGTGCCGCAAATGCCGGCCAACTCCTGGCGCAGCAACACTGTGCCGGGGGCCGGGTCGGGAACGGGGTACTCGCGAATCTCGAAGTCACGTCCGTGGGTGACGACAGCGCGTCCGGTGCGGCTCATGGTTGTTCTCCTTGCAGGAACAGAAACTGAATGTTGTACGAACCTCAGGCTGTGCGCAGCGCCTGGCGCACGCGCTCGGGCGTAAAGGGCAGTTGGCGCAGGCGGACGCCGGTTGCGTCCCAGATGGCGTTAGCCAGGGCTGCGGCGGCGGGGCCGACCGTTGCCTCGCCCGCGCCCAGGGGCGGTTCGCCGGGCCGGTCGAGCAGCACGACGTCGACCGCGGGCGACTCGGTGAAGGTGATGACCGGGTAGGCCGTCCAGTCCTCGCCCGCCAAGCCGTCGGGGCCGAATTGCACCGCCTCTTTCAGCGTCCAACTGATGGACTGGACGATGCCGCCTTCTAGTTGATTGCGCAGCCCGTCCGGGTTGATGATCTGCCCGGCGTCGGCTGCGGCGACGGCGCGCTCGACGCGTACGACGCCGCTTTCGGGGTCTACGGTCGCCTCGACGACGACGGCGGAGTAGATCATCGTGTTCTTATAGCGCGAGAAGGCGATGCCCTGGCCGCGGCCGGCAGGGCGCGGCGCGGCGCGCCAGCCGGCGCGTTCCGCCGCGGTCGCCACTACGTCGCGGGCGCGCGGGTCGGTCAGGTAGCGCAGGCGGAACGCTACCGGGTCGATCTGCGCGGCTGCAGCCACTTCATCCACGAAGGATTCGGAGGCGAAGATGTTGCTGAACGCGCCCAGGCTGCGCAGCGCGGAATGGCGCAGCGGGCTGTCGGGCACGAAATGCTTGACGATGCGGCGGCGCGGGAAGGCATAGAGCGGGTCGGCGTTGCGGTGGATGCCGCCGTGGAAGCCGCGTCCCGGCTGTTGGGTGGGCGGGGCAAAGGGCCGGGCGAGATGATGGGCCGCCAGCAGGCTGGAGCGTCCCGGCTCCACGCGCGGGCGCGCCGAGTGCGAGTAGCTCCATGTCTCGTGGCTCCAGAGCAGCACCTCGCCGGTTTCGCCCAGGCCGGCTTGCAGTTTCATCACCATAGCCGGGCCGAACGGCTCCCATAGATTCTCGTCGTGGCGGCTCCACTTGACGAGCACCGGGCGGCCCGGCACGGCGCGGGCCAGCAGCGCGGCGTCGAGCGCCGCGTCGTCTGCCCCGTTATGGCCGTAGCAGCCGGGGCCTTGCCGGTGGATGACGCGGATGTCGTCCAGGGGCATGTCGAGTACCTGCGCCATGTCGGCGCGCAGCGGATAGACGCCCTGGCTGTGTGTCCACACCGTCAGCTTTCCGTCCTCGAACTGCGCCGCGGCGGACGAGGGGCCGAGCGAGGCGTGTCGCAGATAGGGCCGGGAGTAGACGGCGGCGACCGTCTGCGTCGCGCCGTCCGGCGGCTCGAACGGGGGGATCGGGTCGTTCGTGGGCGTCCCGTCCACGACGAGGAAGCTTTCTCCGGGCGTGGATAGGAGGCGCTGGTTGATCTCCTCCGCCGGCGGCAGGGGCTGGTCTCCCTGCCACTGGGCGAGGCCGGCGAGACGCTGCGCGGCAAAGACGGCCTGCTCCTCGCGCTGGGCGATCACGCCGAGGAAACTGCCGTCGCGCACCACGGCGAGCACGCCGGGCATGGCCTCCACCGGCGTCACGTCGATCGCGGCGAGGCGCGCCGTATAGCTGGGCGGGCGCACGATGCGCCCGTGCGCCATGCCGGGCAGGTCCATGTCGTCGACGTACACAGGCTCGCCCGCTACCTTGGCGGGAATATCGAGCCGCGGCACAGGCCGGCCGACGATGGCATACTCTGCGGCAGGCTTGGGCGCCACGCGGCCGGATACTTGTTGATTGAAACGCTTGCCGGCCATCAGTTCCCAATAGGTGACTTTGGCGCCGGTCTCTGGGTCGTAGACTGTGCCGTCCTCGACGCGCAGACGTTCCATAGGCGCGTCGAGTTGGGCGGCGGCCTGGCCGACGAGAATATGGCGCGCTTCGGCCGCGGCCTGGCGCACGGCCCCTCCGCTGACCTGGGTCGACATGCTGCCCGCGGTGAAGCCTTCGTCCGGCGAGAGCAGCGTATCGGCCAGGATCACCTGCATGCGCTGCATGGAAACATCCAACTCCTCGGCGGCGATCTGCGCGATCACGGTCTGGATGCCCTGGCCGATCTCCACCTTGCCGGTGAAAACGGTGACAGTCTCGCCGGGATCGATGCGAATCCAGCGATCTAGGTCCGGCGTTAGGCGCAGGCTGGAAGAAAGGGATTCCGGGCTCACGGCTGCACCTCCTGGGCGGCTTGCAGGGCGAGTTGGGCGGCGCGACGGACGGCGCGGATGATGCGCGGGTAGGCCCCGCAGCGGCAGAGGTGGCGCGCCAGGCTGCGGCGGATGTCGTCGTCGCTCGGCTGCGGGTTCTGTTGGAGCAGGGCGATGGCGGCCATGATCATGCCGGGCGCGCAGTAGCCGCACTGCGTGGCCTGCTCGTCGATGAAAGCCTGCTGCACGGGGTGGAGGCTGCCGTCCGCGGCCAGGCCTTCCAGCGTTACGATCTGGCTGCCGTGCAGTTCGCCCACCGGGATTTTGCACGAAGGGCGGGCTTGCCCGTCGATCAGAACTTTGCAGGCGCCGCATTGCTCTAGGCCGCAGGCCAGCTTGGCCGCCTTAAGCCCCAGGTCGTTGCGCAGGATGTAGATCAGCGGCGTGGCCGGGTCGACGCGAAACGTATGCTCGCGGCCGTTGACGCGCAGCCGGATGCTGCGCAGGGAGGGCGTTGCCTCGGCTGGTGTGGTCATGCTCGAACCGCCTCGCTTTCGTCAATGCCGTTTTGTTTCGCCGTGCAGGAAGCACAGTTCGCTGCTGCCTGCACGGCGTTTGCGCGGCTTGCTCTCTGCTCGCCTATTCGACGCCGAATTTGAAGACCGTGACCTCGTGGAAGCGCTCGCCCGGTTCCAGCGCGGTGGAGGGGAAGTTGGGCTGGTTGGGCGAGTCCGGGAAGTGCTGCGTCTCTAGGCACAAGGCCCCGCGCCACGGGTAGACCTGCCCGCCGCGGCCGGTGATGGTCTTGGGCATCATGTTGCCGGAGTAGAACTGCATGCCCGGCTGCGTTGTGTGCACTTCGAGGACGCGGCCGGCGGTCGGCTCGGCGACGCGTGCGGCTAAGCGCAGCTCGCCGGGCGCGCCGTTGATCACCCAGTTGTGGTCATAGCCGCCGCCGAAGCGCAGTTGATCGTCCTCTTGCTCGATGCGTGCGCCGATGGGCGTCGGCTGGCGGAAGTCGAGCGGCGTGCCTTCGACGCTGCGCAGCTCGCCGGTGGGGATGAGCGTGCCGTCGATGGGCGTGAAGCGATCGGCGTTGATCATCATCACGTGGTTGAGGTTGACGCCCTGCCCGGCCAGGTTGAAATAGGAGTGGTTGGTCAGGTTGAGGACGGTGGCCTGGTCGGTCGTGGCCGCGTAGTCGATGCGCAGTTCGTTGTCGTTGGTCAGTGTGTAGACGACTTCAGCCGTCAGATTGCCGGGGTAGCCTTCCTCGCCGTCCTTGCTCAGGTAGGTGAGGCGCAGACTGACGGCATCGTCGACGCTGGCGCTTTCGGCTTCCCACACAACTTTGTCGAAGCCCTTGACGCCGCCGTGCAGATGGTTCTCGCCGTCGTTCTTCGCCAGCGTGTACTCTTTGCCCTTGAGCGTGAATTTGCCGTGGGCGATGCGGTTGGCATAGCGACCGACGAGCACGCCGAAGAAGGGATGCGGCCCCAGGTACTCTTCTAGGGTGTCGAAGCCGAGCACGATGTCGTCGAACTTGCCGCTGCGGTCCGGCGTGCGCAACGAGACGATGATGCCGCCGTAGTTGGTGATCTTGACCTCGACGCCGTGGTCGTTGGTCAGCGTGTACAGATCGACCGGCGTGCCGCTTTGGGTAGCCCCATAGAATTGCTTGTGGATGTTCATATCGATTTCCTCCAATGGCGGTATTGGGTAGCGGTATTGAGTGGCGATATCGACGGGCATGACCAGGAATGGCGATACAATATTGGGCAAAACGATTGTGGGCGAAGAATGCCGTTTTGTTGCGCGACCTGTGTTGAGTTTACCACAGCTAAGCGCTTGCGACCTACGTTTGGCCGCAGCGCGGGTGCAGCCCCGGCGCACCTCGTCGCTACAGGTTGCCCGGCCCAAGATTGGGTGTAGACTGTTGCGTTGTTCGCCGCGCGCTTTGTGGCGAGCGCGGTCTGTGCGCTACGATAGGCGGCGGATTACCGTTCACATGTCGCTTTGACCAGCTTGAAAAGATGCACCCAATGTTTGATCTGCAATCAGCCGTTTTCATCTCAGTCACAGCCGCACCCGGCGATGAGCCGGAACACGAACCGGCTTATTGGTTCCTGTTTCAGGGCGATAAGCTCCTGGTGCGCCCCGGCCCCACTCTAGTTGCCGTGCCGGAGGCGCGCGACCCGTCCGAATTGGGCGTCCGGCCTGCACGCGTCCAGTTCATGGGCTATCTGCAGGATGCGCACGGCGGGCGCAAGCCCTGCTATTCCGGCGATGTTGACCCGTCGACACCGCTGCCGGACATGATGCAGGCGGAGGGGTTGCGCGAACTGCATGCGCAACTGGGCGATGCGCTCTTCGGCCTGGCTGGCCGCGCCGTGCAAATCGCCGCCTGGGACCGGACGCACCAGTTTTGCGGTCAATGCGGCGCGCGCACGCAGACGCTCGGCCATGAGCGGGCCAAGAAATGCCCCGAATGCGGGCTGACCAGCTACCCGCGGCTTTCCCCGGCCATCATCATCGCCGTGACCCGGCGCACGGAGGCAGGCAACCGGCTGTTGATGGCGCGCAATCACCGCTTTCCGCCGGGCCGGTATAGCGTAGTCGCCGGCTTTGTGGAGCTGGGCGAGTCGCTGGAAGACGCGGCGCGGCGCGAGGTGCGCGAGGAAACCGGCGTCCGCATCAAGAACATCCGCTACTTCGGCAGCCAGCCGTGGCCCTTCCCCAACTCGCTCATGGTGGGGTTCACGGCGGAATATGACTGCGGCGAGATCGTCATCGAAGAGGCGGAGATCGCAGACGCGCGCTGGTTCGCCGCCGATGAGATGCCGCGGCTGCCGCCCAAGATCAGCATCGCCCGCCGCCTGATCGACTGGTTCGTGGCGGAGAACGGCGGCGGGCCGGTAGAGGAATGGTAGGCTCGACGGCGATTGCTAGGGTTTGAAGCCCTTACGTCCGGCGAACTTGGCGCGGCTGCCCAACTCGGCCTCGATCTCCAGGAAGCGGTTGCCCACGGGGCCGATAGCGCCTTCGCGCAGGTGGCCTGTGTTGAGGCCGACGGCATAGTCGGCGATGTTGGGGCCTTCGCCGCGGCTGTCGCAGGGCATGACGCCGTAGCCGTGGTCATAGCACATCTGCACCGCGTCAAACGCCTCGGAGATGGTGCCGATCTGGTTGACCTTGAGCAGCATGGTATTGGCCGCGCCGAGCGCCAGGCCGTGCTGCAGGCGTTCCGTGTTGGTGGTGAAGAGGTCATCGCCGACGATGGCGACGCCCAGTTCGCGCGTTAGGATAGCGTGGCCTTCGTAGTCGTTCTCGTCCAGCGGGTCCTCGATGATCACGAACGGGTAGTTCTTGACCGTCTCTTCGTAGAGGCGCATCAGATCGTCGCGGGTCTTGTCCTCGGCGGAGAAAAGGCCGACGTAGCGCTCTTTGGCCTTGTCGTAATAAGTGCCGGCGGCGATGTCGACCTGGAAACCGACCTTGCCCTCGTAGCCGGTCTGCTTGAGGGTTTCCACCATCACGTCCCACAATTCGCGGTCGTGTTTGACAAAGCCGGGGCCGACGGCAGTCCAGCCTTTGTGCGTCGCCAGGCCCCATTTTTTATCGACCAATTCGCCGAAAACCTTGTTCACCTCCCACGCGGCGTAAGAGGCGTCGGAGAAGGTGTCGAAGCCGTAGCAGATCATGGAGTAGCTCGGCTTGCCGCCGGAGCGCTGCCCGCTGCCATAGCGCTTGCTGCCCACGAGGGTGAGCACGCCGGGCGTGGGCAGAGTGCAGGCATGGACGCCGCCGATGTGCTGGTAGAGCGGGATGCCCAGTGCGGCCGCGCCGGCGAAGAGCGTCGCTGCCGAGACCGCGGCCGTGGCGTTGCCGCCGAGCTTCCTCTTGTTGGGCGTCCCGTCTAGCTGGACGATCACGGCGTCGACCGCCAGTTGATTGGCGGCGTCCATGCCGATCACCGCCGGGCCGATGGCGTTGACGATGTTGCCGACGGCCTTCTGCACGCCGCGCCCGCCCCACTTCTTGCCCCCGTCGTAGGCAAACTGCACCTCGTACTCGCCCACCGAGATGCCGGCCGTGACGACCGCCACCCCTTTGGCGCCGTTCTCGGTGACGACGGTGCATTCTACGCCGGGATGCCCGCGGTCGGAAAAGACTTGGCGAGCGGTGACCGCGGTGATGGCAGTGCCTGATGTCATGGATCCCTCCCTTTAGTCAATTAAGCAGTCTCGTTTGTCATGCGACTGTCTTGAAAATTGCGTGCGAATCTTGCGCGGAAATGCCGGTCAGACCGGGCGGCTACAGCCCCAATGTGTTGATCGACGTGTCGCCCCGGTCCAGGATAAGCGCTACATGCAGGTCGCCCATGCTCATCGCCATGCCGGCGACGATGCCGTCGTCCAGGCGGTAGAGTGCGGGCGAGGTGTCGTGACGTTTGAGCGCGTCCTTCAGATCGACGCCTAGTTCTTGGGCGCGGCGCAGCGTCGAGCCGTCGACCAGGCCGCCGGTGAGCACGGGGATCTCGTCGCGGCCGTCGACGAACTGGCGGCCCGGCCCGTCGGTGCCGTCGGAGTCGACCGCGCCGATGACGACGTGCCGGGTGTTGGCGAGTTGCAGCGCGGCGGAGACGGCGAACTCCTGATCGCGGCCGCCCATGCCGCGCTCTTTGCCCACGGTGACGAGCAACTCGCCGCCGCCGAGCAGCACGCAGGGCGGCTGGAAGGGCGTGCCGTCGATCTCGCTGTGCATCGCCATCACGCCGACGAGCTTGCCGGTCGGCGCGGCCTCCGCCATCATCGTGTAATTGTAGTAGAGCGTGTGCGTTCGGAAGCCCAGTTCCTCGGCTTTGCGGCGCGCCGTCGGGACGACGCTCAACTCGACGGGAAAGAGGCAGAAGATGCGCGAGTCCATCGCCTCGAACTCCGCCACTTTCAGCGTTTCTTGGGCGCTGCCGGCGTGCGTGAGGTAGTCGCGAATGGACGCAGGCGCGTCGTCCCACAGGTCCCACTTTTTAAGCGAACGGATAGCGTCGGCGTGGGTGGTTTCGTCGGGCATGGTGTGCATCCAACGATAGCGCGCGCCGTTCATGATCAGGTCGTAGGGGGCTGTATAGAAGCAGAGCACATGAATGACGCGGGCGGGCTTGAGGCGGCGCGTGAACTGCCCGCCCTTCATTTGGTCCAGGTGATTGCGGATGGCGACGAGATCGGCGGTCGGCCCGCCGCGCTCGATCTGGAAGCGATAGATGATGTGCTGCAAGTCCGCCATGCTCACGCCTTCGACGGGGAGCGTCATGAGCGAGCCGGTGCCGTTGCCCTGCAAGGTGATGACGAGGTCGTCGGGACGCAGATCGGCGGCCAGTTCGATGATGCGGCGGCAGCCCTGGGCGCAGCCTTCGTCGGGCACGGGGTGCGCGCCGAAGGCGACCTCGATGCGCTCCAGGATCAGTTCGCCGCCCTTTTTGTCGATGACCAGGCCGCCGGTGAGGCGGTCGCCCACGATCTCCTCGACAGCGCGGGCGGCGCGCTGCACGCCCTTGGCCGAGCCGAAGACGAAGATGCGCCCGGTCTTGGTTAGGTCGACGATCTCGTCGCCGCCGCGAGGGCTGCCCGGCGGGATGAACGGGTCGCCGCCGAAGATGAGCAAGTCGCCCTCGCGGCGCAGGACGCGCTTCATGGCGAAGTAGGGGTCGGCGGCGCGCATGCCCGCCTCGAGGATCTCCAGCACGATCTTGCGGCCTTGCGCATGGCCGTGCGAGGTCAGTTCCGCAGCGTTGAGAATGCGCTGCGCCGAAAGGCGCTTGACGTGAGACATGGCGGCTCCAACGTTCACAGGCGCGGGAATGTGGGAAGCGGGGCATCTGCGAATGTGTAATGCGCTTATCGCAACAGGATACAAGACGCCGGGGATTTTCTCAAAGCGCGTGCCGTCGGGCGCGCGTCAGAAGTCGCCGGCCTTATGCTCGCGGGGTGCGCCTTCGCGGGTGCGTTGACGCCGGCTGTGCGATCGCGTATACTCACCACAGCCCCTATGGGGTTCGCCAAGAACGCCTCTGCTGCATTGCCGCACCGTATCGCTCCCCTCCGAGCGTTCTCTGCCATCCGTCTCCACGGGCCTTCGCAGGTTGATGCGCACAGGGAGATCCCATGTTCAAAGAGCTCTATCTAGGCATCGACGTCGGTTCGACCACCGTCAAGATCGTGGCGCTGGACCGCGACGGCAGGCTGCTGGCCTGGCGTTATGCGCGTTCGTTGGGACAGCCGCGGCCGGCGGCGCGAGCGGAGGCGGCGAGCTTGGCCGCCGAGTTGGGCATGGACCTGGATGAACTAGCCGACCGCGCCGCAGCGGTCGGGTTCACCGGTTCGGGCGGCCGGCCGGTGGCGGAGTTGCTCGGCGGCCGGCATGTCAACGAACTGGTGGCGCAAGTGCGGGCCATCGGCGAGTACTGCCCGCAGGCGCGCACCATCATCGAGATCGGCGGGCAGGACAGCAAGTTCATGTCTGTGCAGTGGGACGAGACGCTGGGCAAGATGATCCTGACGGACATGGCGCTTAACAACTTGTGCGCCGCGGGAACCGGCGCCTTCTTGGACCAGCAGGCGGAGCGGTTGGGCATCGCCATCGACGGCGAGTTCGCCGAGATCGCGATGCGCTCCGAGAACCCGGCGCGAATTGCCGGGCGCTGCACGGTCTTCGCCAAGTCGGACATGATCCACCTGCAGCAGACGGGCACGCCGCTGGAGGATATTTTGGCGGGCCTGAGCATGGCGCTGGCGCGCAACTTCAAGAGCGTGATCGGCAAGGGCAAAGCGTTCACGCCCCCGGTCGTGTTTCAGGGCGGGGTGGCCTATAACCGCGCCGTAGCCCGCGCCTTTACCGAGGTGCTCAGGCTCCAGCCGGACGAGTTGATCATCCCTGAACACCACCATCTGATGCCCGCGCTGGGCTGCGCCTTCGTCGCCCTGGACGACCCAAGCCGCTGCGCGCCCTTCGCCGGCTTCGCCGCGCTGGACCCGGCAGCGCAGGCGCACAAGGCCGTCCAGTCTGTCATGCCGCGTCTGCCCAGGCAGGGGGTGGCCTTTGCCGAACGCAACCCGCCCGTGCGTAAGGCGCAGCGGCAGACCGGGCGCATCCCGGTATATGTAGGCGTCGACGTCGGCTCGATTACGACCAAGGTCGTGGTGATCGACGAGGCGGGCGCGGTGCTGGCGCGACGCTATCTGCAGACGCGCGGCCGCCCGCTGGAGGTCGTGCGCCAAGCCCTGTTCGAGGCGGGCGCGGAAGTTGCGGAGCGGGTGACGGTGATGGGCGTGGGCGCCACCGGCTCCGGTCGTCATCTCACCGCGGACTTCGTGGGCGGCGACGTGGTGCGATCCGAGATCACGGCGCAGGCCCGCGCCGCGCTGGCAATTGATCCGCAGGTAGACACCATCTTCGAGATCGGCGGGCAGGACAGCAAGTTCATCCGCCTGCAAGACGGGGCCGTGGTCAACTTCGCCATGAACAACGCTTGCGCCGCGGGCACCGGCTCCTTCCTCGAAGAGCAGGCGGACCGGCTGCAAATTCGCATCGAGGACGACTTCAGCCGGCGGGCGTTTTGCTCGGACTGCCCGGCCGCGCTGGGTGAGCGCTGCACCGTCTTTATGGAGTCGGACCTGGTGCATCACCAGCAGCAGGGCGCGCAGGTGAACGACCTGACCGCAGGGCTGGCGTATGCCATCGTAGAGAACTACATGAACCGCGTCGTCGGCAACCGCGAGGTGGGCGAGCGCATCTTCTTCCAGGGCGGGGTGGCGTGGAACGATGCCGTCGTCGCCGCGTTCCAGACGTCGGTCGGCCGCCCGGTGATCGTGCCGCCGCACCACGACGTGACCGGCGCCATCGGCGCGGCGCTGTTGGCGCGCGATGAGATGGAGCAGCAGCGACGCGCCGGCAACGCTCGGCAGAGCCGTTTTCGCGGCTTCGATCTGCGCAGCCGCCATTACATGACCAAGTCTTTCATCTGCCGCGCCTGCCCCAACCTGTGCGAGATCAACCGCGTGGAGATAGGCGACGAGCCGCCAATCTTCTACGGCGCGCGTTGCGAACTCTATGAGACGGGGCGGCGCGAACCTGCGCCCCAGACGGGGCAGGCGCCTGACCTTTTCTCCGAACGCATGGCGCTGCTCATGGGCGACTACCAGCCTCCCGGCGAGCGCAAGCCGGGACGGCTGCGCGTCGGCCTGCCGCGCACGCTCCACTTCTATGACATGTTCCCCTACTGGCGCACGCTGTTCGACGAGTTGGGCATGGACCTGGTGCTGTCGAGCGAGACGAACCCGACCATCGCCCGCTACACCAAGGAGTCGGCGGCGGCGGAGACCTGCTACCCGGCCAAGCTGGTTTACGGCCATGCGCTGGAACTGCTGGAGAAGGATATCGACCTGCTCTTCATGCCCGCGGTGATCAACCGCGAGGACGCAGCGCCCGGCCAGGATGAGAACACCTACTGCGTCTTTATCCGCGCCGCCGGCTACATGACCGCGGCCGCCATCGACACGCGCGGCGTGCCGGTGCTGACCACGCCGCTGCATCTGCAGTGGGAGGGGATGAAGCGGCAAGACCTACGCACGCTGGCGCAGGAGTTGGGCGTATCCTACCGGCGTATGATACGGGCTGATGCCGCCGGGCAAGAGGCGCAGCGCGCGTTCTATGCGAGTCTGCGGGCCAGGGGGCGCGAGGCGCTGGCGCAGCTCGACGGCGAGCGCCCGGCGATTGTGACGGTCGGCAGGCCGTATAACACTGCCGACCCAGGCGTGAGCCAGAATCTGCCCTATGAACTGCGCAAGCTGGGCGCGCTGCCCATTCCCCTCGACTTCCTGCCTGTGTCGAGCGTGGATGTCTCGGACGAATATGCCGGCATGTTCTGGCGCTGCGGGCAGGACATTTTGGCCGCCGCCGCGCTGATCCGCCAGGACCCGCGGCTGCACGCTATTTATGTGACGAGCTTCAACTGCGGCCCGGATTCGTTCATCCTCAGCTATTTCCGACGCATGATGGCGGGCAAACCCTTCTTGGAACTAGAGGTGGACGATCACACGGGCGAGGCGGGCATTGTCACGCGCTGTGAGGCGTTTCTAGAGAGTTTGCAGACGCGACGCTGGGTTGCCGCGACGGCGCGGCCCGGCGTTAACGGGCATGAACCGGAGGAGATCGCCCCGCGGTTGCTTGCGCCGGTTCTGCCCGCATCCCGGCCGCGGCGCAACGGCGCCAACGGCAATGGCGCCGCCGACGATGGCAAGAACGGGGCGCATGAGCGCGCCGGCGTAAAGCCGGGCCCCGCCGCGCGACGACAGGAAGGCGCATGATGGCCTCAACGCATGTCTCGACCGGCGACTCAACGGGCAAGACGGTCTATATCCCCTACATTTCCGACCATTCGCGCATGATGCAGGCCGTGCTGGAGCATCTGGGCGTGCGCGCCGAGGCGCTGCCCCCGCCCGACGACGTGTCGGCCAAGATCGGGCTGGACCTGGTGCTGGGCAAAGAGTGCGCGCCCTGCTTGATCACGGTGGGCGACATGATACGGCGCGCCAAGGCCCCTGATTTCGACCCCGCACGCGCCGTGATGCTGATGCCGACCGCTCCCGGCCCTTGCCGTTTCGGCCAGTATTCGGTTCTGCAGCGCCGCCTGCTCGACGAGCACGGCCTAGCCGAGGTCGAGCTTGCCAGCCCCACGTCCGGCAATTCGTACCAGGGGTTGGGCGATCACCCGCTGCGGCTGCGCCGGTTGGCGTGGGACGGCGCGGTGGCGCTGGACCTGTTGCAGCAGTTGTTGCACCGCTTTCGGCCCTACGAGCGGGACAAAGGCGCGGCCGATGCGCTCTACGCCGCAGGGCTGGAACGCATTTTGGACGCAGTGCGGGCGGGCGGCGGCAAGCCGCTGCAACAAGCGCTCGCCCGGTGCGGCAACCAGTTCGCGGCGTTGCCCTTGACCGACCAGGAGCCGAAGCCGCTGATCGGGCTGGTGGGCGAGATCTACGTGCGCTTCAACGCCTATGCCAACCAGGACATTATCCGCCGCATAGAGGAACTGGGCGGCGAGGTCATGCTCGCCTCGATGATGGAATGGCTTTACCTGACGACGTACAATCCCGGCTACTACGCCAAGCGCAAGGGCCGGTATAAGACCTACACCGTGATGAAGCTGACCGAGACCTATCAGCGTTACCGGGAACACGCATTGACGCGCTCGGCGGCGCATTTGCTGCGGCACGCCTACGAGCGGCCGACGGGCGAACTCGTGTCGTTGGTGCGGCCGTATTTGGCGCCGGAAATCCAGACCGAGGCCGTGTTGACGCTGGCGAAGGCCATCGAACTGGCGCACCTGGGCGCAAGCGGCATTCTGGCAGTGATGCCGTTTTCGTGCATGCCCGGCCTGGTGACCGCGGCCATCGCGCCGCGGGTGCGCGCCGACCTCGACAACATTCCCTGGCTCGACCTCAGCTTCGACTTGCAGAAGGCCACCAACATCCAGACGCGGCTGGAGGCGTTCATCTACCAGGCGCAGCATTTCCAGCGACGCCGCGCCTAGCGGCAAGGATGCCGCCGGAGGGCATCCTTGCCGCCGATGCTCGTGCGCGACTTATGACGCGCTGGCGGCGGTTTTCTGGTACACTATAGACGGAATCGCCCACTCGTCGCTGTAACTTTTGTGCGCCGGCCGCATCTAACCGTTGGCGGATTGGCCGCTCATCGCGGATGCCGCCGGATTTTCGCCTACCCTTGCCGCTGCACCGTCGCCCCGTCGCACTGGCCGGCGCAGCCTGATCACATTGTCGAAAGGACGATCCGCCATGCAGGCAACTGTCACCTGGGACCACGGCCTCACCTTTAACGGCTCTGCCGACACCGGCTTCAACGTGCCGCTCGGCGCCGAACAATCCGTCGGCGGCGACGAAGACGGCTTCCGCCCCCTCGAACTCATGCTCGTCAGCCTCGCCGGCTGCACGGGCATGGACGTGATCTCCATCCTCACCAAAAAACGCCAGGACGTGACCGGCTTCAACGTGCAGGTCGACGCCGAACGCGCCGAAGAGCACCCGCGCGTCTTCACCGCCATCACCGTGACCTACACCGTGCGCGGGCGCAACATCGACCCGGCCGCGGTCGAGCGTGCTATCGAACTCTCCGAGACGCGTTACTGCCCGGCGCAGGCGATGCTCGTCCAGGCGGTCCCCATACGCCACACCTTCCGCATCGAGGAGGAAGAGGCGTAGGCCGGCGCGCCCGAACAGCCAATAAGCCGCGAATTGCACGAATGACTCAGGTAAGGTATTTTCGTTCGTGAGATTCGGGCAATTCGTGGCTGCAATAATCGACCGCGCCGGCGCACTTGCGCGCCCAGGGAGGGGAGCATGGATACCGCGAGCCAGAGCGAGAAGCTGTCCTTTTGGACGAAGTTCGCCTACGGGTCCGGCGACCTGGGCACGGCCATCTCCGCTGCGCTGCGCGGCTTCTTTCTGATTTTTTTCCTCACCGACGTGGCGCGGCTCAACCCCGTAGCGGTCGGCGTGATCTTCTTCGTCAACCGCTTCTGGGATGCCGTCAACGACCCCATCATCGGCTGGCTCAGCGACCGCACACATACGCGTTGGGGGCGCCGCCGGCCCTGGCTGCTGTGGGGCGCCGTGCCTTTCGGCCTGCTCTACTTCATGCTCTGGCTCGTCCCGCCTCTTGGCTCGACCGGCCTGATTGTCTATTACATGCTCGTGCTGCTGGTGCTGGACACGACCTATACCGTGGTCAACGTGCCCTATACGGCGTTGACGCCCGAACTGACGCGCGACTACGACGAGCGCACCAGCCTCAACAGCTATCGCTTCGGCTTCTCGGTCGGCGGCGCGCTGGTCAGCGCCGTGCTGCATCCCATCATCGTCGGCCAGTTTGCCGACCCGCGCACCGGCTACATGGCGTCGGGCGCGCTGTGGGGCGTTGTCGGCACGGTCTCGATCCTCGTCGCCTTCTTCTTCACGCGCGAGCGGCCGGAGACCGCGGAGGAGATGACAGCCACCGAGCGCACGCCCTATCTACAGCAGGTGCGCACCGCGCTGTCGAACCGGCCATACCTCTATGTGATGGGCCTCTACCTCTTCTCGTGGCTCTCGCTGCAACTCATCCAGGTGGTGCTGGTCTACTACGCCACCTACTACATGGGCATCGCCGAGCGCATGCCCATGATCCTGGGCGCAGTGCAGGGCGCGTCGCTCATCTTCCTCTTTGTGTGGGCGGCGCTGAGCCGCAAACTGGAGAAGCGCACCGTCTACATGATCGGCGCAACGCTCTGGCTGAGCGTGATGCTGGCCCTCTCCTTCCTCAGGCCGGACCAGGATCACCTGGTGATCCCGCTGGCGCTGCTGGCCGGCGCAGGGGTGAGCGTAGCCTACCTTATCCCCTGGGCGATGATGCCGGACGTGATGGAGGCGGACGAGTTGGAGACGGGCATGCGCCGCGAGGGCATCTTCTACGGCTTCATGGTCTTCTTGCAGAAGGCGAGCATCGCGCTAGCCGGGCTGGCCGTCACCTGGTCGCTGTCGTTCACGGGCTATGTCACGCCCACCGACGCCATGCCCGCGCCCGTGCAGCCGGAGAGCGCGCTGGCCGCCATCCGTTTCTTCATCGGCCCTGTGCCCGCCATCATCCTGGCGGCGAGCCTGCTGATCGCGTGGCGTTACCCGATCACGCGGGCGTCGCATGCCGGCATGGTGGAGGCGCTGCGGGCGCGACGTGCGGCGCAGGCGGCCTTGCCCGCGGAGGGGTAGGCAAACCGCAAAGGCGTCAAGGCCGCAAAGGAAAACCACAGATTTCGCCACGAATTACGCGAATTGCACGAAAAGGTCCGAGCCTCATTCGGATAATTCGTGTAATTCGTGGCGAAGAAAAACAGCCCGAGATCAATCTGCGGACATGCCACGCCTTCCAAGCAGCGGCGAACTGCCTGGGAGGTTTTTTTGTTTCGCCCTCTCTCGCTGTTGGTCCGGTTTGATTGACGAAAACGACGATATATCCGACAATATGTATGATATATTTGACATTGTGTCGCATCCATGCTATGCTCTAAACATGAGCCGTGATGCACGCAAGGAGACGCAATGGCAAAGAATCTGAGGCTGAAAGCGGCGCGGGCGGCAAAGGATATGTCGCAAAAGGATGTGGCAGAGGCGGTGGGCGTGACGCGCCAGACGATCAACGCCATCGAGAACGGGGACTATAACCCGTCGATCAAGCTCTGCATCGCCATCTGCAAGGTTTTGGATAAAAGTCTGGATCAACTTTTTTGGGAGGACGAAAATGCAACAGGATAGACGCGGCCTAGACGAGATGCAGCGGGCCTATCGGGACAAGGTGGGCAACCAGTGCTTCATCCTGCTGGCGTATTTGCTGATGTTGAACGCGGGGCTGTACGGCTTCGGCGTGCGCTGGATCGAATACCCGGCGAGCGTGATGGCGATCCTTATGCTCTGTCTGTGGGTGTACCTGTTGCGCATCATCGCCGGCAACGCCTACTTTCCGCCCGCGTCGCAGCGAACCAAGATCCGCTCTGTGCTCACGGTGGTGATCGCCATCGCCGCCTCGATCATTCTGGTGACCATTCTGGCTAATACGGGGATTTTGCCGCTGGCGCAAGGGTACTCGCTCGGCTGGGACTCGGCGATCTTCCTGCTGATCATGTCGGCGGTGGCGCTGGTGATCTCGCTGGCGGCGCTGGGGGCGAAGGCCCTCGCCAACCGGCAGACGGGCGAGGAGGAGTAAAGGGGAGGCGGCGACCTTGTCAGATGAAGTTGGTGTAAGTGCTGATTGTACGCCAGGGATGGCGCGCCTACATCGAGATGCTGGGTTCCGAAGAACACTGGAGTATACCGGACGAACTTGCTGCATGTTGTTTGGCGCTTGACGTTTAACGCAGGGCGTTATATCATGGGTTTATGATTCGGAGCTTTCGAGATCGGGAGACTGCGGCGCTCTTTGATCGCCAACGCTCGGCTAAGTTGCCGTCCGGTATTCAACGAACGGACCTGCGCAAGCTGCGTATGTTGCACAATTCGCAGTCTTTGCAGGACTTGCAGGCACCGCCTGCCAACCGACTCGAAAAGCTCAGCGGCGACCGGCGCGGCCAGTACAGCATCCGTATCAACGACCAATGGCGCATTTGCTTTGTCTGGCGCGAGGGCGACGCGTATGACGTGGAGATTGTAGACTATCATCGGGGGTGAAATGATGCCCGCAGAAAAGTTCGCAGATAAATTGGCGCCTGTACATCCCGGCGAGGTGTTGTTTGAGGAATTCCTGAAGCCGCTGGGCCTCAGTCAGAATCGGCTGGCCCTGGATATCCGCACGCCGGCGCGGCGTATCAACGAGATCGTATTGGGCAAGCGCCGCGTGTCGCCGGATA
The DNA here is from genome assembly GCA_964649875.1 of uncultured Caldilineaceae bacterium. Classification (GTDB taxonomy): domain Bacteria; phylum Chloroflexota; class Anaerolineae; order Caldilineales; family Caldilineaceae; genus JASGTU01. Next base: position 11,513 of record CAZYSJ010000051.1, on the reverse strand, counting down.
CGGCGCTGCGGCTGGCGCGTTACTTCGATACGTCGCCCCACTTCTGGCTGGGTTTGCAGATGGACTATGACCTGGACACAGCCGAGGACGAGTTTGGCGAGCGCATCGCCGCCGAGGTGGCTGTGTATCAGGCGAGGTAGGGCTTGGCGTTCGCCCAAGCCCTACCCAACAAAACTCTACCTTAGGCGGATTCCAGCGCGCGCTGCTCCCATCGTTCGACGTTTACCCCCTTGATCACGAGCCATAGGGGCATCAGGATCTCGCCCAAGAAAGTAAATTCGCTGAAGGTCACGCCGAAGTCGGGGTTGACAAAGAAGATGAAGGAATCGATCACGTAGCCGAAACAGCCGATCATGAGCAAAATGCCCAGAATTCGCGGCAGATAGCCGGACCGGAAGATCAGATAGCCCATGGGAAAGAGCCACAGGCCCCAAAAGACCTGGGCGATCATAATGCCGTGCTTGTGTAGGTCCAGGAAGAGCGACATGTGCGCCAGCATCTGATCGGTCGTGAACGATGCCAGTGGACCGCCGCCGTTCACCAGAAGCAGGACGGCAAAGTAGGTCAACTCGTTGAGGTAGGCGATGGGTACGCCCAAGAGGAGGAAGATCACCATCAATGAGGCGTGGGTCTGGTTCACGGGCTTGAGCAGCTTGTACAGTAAAATCGCCACCCAGATATTCACCAGTTGAACGACGATCGCGCTCACGATGCTGAGGCGAAACAGCAGTTGGTTCTCCAGAATATTGCTTGCCGTCGCCGCCATGTCGCCCGGCACAAAGAGCGTGCTGGGTATGTACAGGATGCCAAAGATGCCCAACGGCGCCATGAGCAGATAGAGTATCCCGGCGAGCCGTGCTGTCTTGTTAATCGATGCCATTAGTTTCTCCCTGTGTTGCTCTCTCATAAATCTGTGTGTAAGTACGGGTAAAACCTTGCGGTAGCCCGGTTTGACGCTTCTCAGGTTGAAATCAGTTCTTCCAGCGCGTCGATGAACGCCTGGTTGGCTTCGGGCAGGCCGACGCTGACGCGCAGGCAGTCGGGCAGGCCGAAGGCCGGGCGCACGAGGATGCCGTGGCCTTGCAGCTTTTCCGTCCACGTTGCCGCCGGCGCCGATGTCGGACAGCGGAAGAGCACGAAGTTGGCCTGGCTGGGCCATGCCTCCAGCCCCAGCTCGCGCAGTTGCCCGTATAGCCAGTCGCGGCCGGCGAGCGTCACCTCGACCGTGCGCGCCACGTGCGCATCGTCCGCCAGCGCGGCCAGCCCCGCGGCGAAGCAGAGTGCGTTGAGGTGGAAGGGCAGGCGCAGCGCCGCCGCCTGTGCGACCAGTTCCGGCTTGCCCGCGGCATAGCCCAGGCGCAGCCCCGCCAAGCCATACGCCTTCGAGAAACTGTGTACAACCAGCACGTTGGCCCCGCCCGCCGCGTCCGCCAGCGGGTCGGGCCGGTCCGCCGCGGTGATGAAGTGGTAGTAGACCTCATCGAACACGACGATCACACGTTCGGGCAGGCCGGCGAGGATGTCGGCCCACTGCTGCGCCGAAAGTAGGGTGCCGGTGGGGTTGTTGGGGCTGCACAGGTAGAGCAGCCGCGTAGCGGGCGTCACCGCGGCGAGCAGGGCGTCGACGTCGTAACGGAAGGTGTCTGCGGGCAGGTCTACAGGGACGATGGTTGCGCCGGCGGCGCGCGCCGTTGTCTCGTAGATGGGGAAGGTGGGGCGGCAGATCACGGCTTCGTCGCCGGGGGTGAGAAAGGCGCGGGCGATCAGGTTGAGCACGTCGCAGCCGCTGTTGCCGGTGACGAAATGGTCCGGCGTCAGCCCGCGTCCGAGGCGGGCGGCGAGGGCGCTGCGCAGTTCGTCGTCGAGGAAGGGCGGGTATTCCCACAGCCCTTCGGCCGCAGCACGGATGGCGGCGACGGCGGCGGGCGATGCGCCGAGCGGGTTCTCGTTCGACGAGAGCTTGTGGCGAACGCCGGCGCCGGATGAACGTTCCGGCCCGCGCGGGTACGCGCCCGGCGTGGAGGGCGCAGATAGGGTTTGGGGCTGATTGGCCATGGCGAGGTTGCTCCGGTATTTGCGAGAGAGAATTTCGACGAGACGCTCCAATCAGTGCGGGACGATCAGCGTGTTTTGGAAATGGGCCACGCGCCAGACGCCGCCCTGATTAATGATAATCAACGTCTGGAGCGCGTTGTGATCGCCGGCGATGTAGCCGGCCGGCACGCTGAGCACAATGTTGACATGGGCGATGATGACGTCGTCCGTGAGGGTGCGCGCGCCGACGACGGTCTGGCGTACGGTGCTGCCCTTGTAAATCGTGTGGAAGATGCCCTGGTGCGCACTGGCGATGGACTGGCGCGAGCGGATCAGATGGCCGAGAACGGTGATGTAGTCGGCATCTTCAGCAAAGAATGCGCCGTAAGCGTGACCGTCGCCGGCGTTCCAAGCGGCTTCCAACTGGCGGGTGATGGTCGCGGCGATTGCTTCAGGGTTGGCAAGCATGGCGCGGTCTCCGTGCGTGGGGGCAGCAAGCGCGCGAAGCGCGGCGATTACTGCACGGCTTGGTTGTGAATGTGTAGGTGTGGCAAACGAGCCTGGCGAGAACGTCCCTATTTGAGCGCGTTGTCGATGACGGGGAAATTATACCATCCCGGCAGGAGGGCGGGCAACGGGGCAAAGCGGCGGCAGGTGTGTTCCGAGGTTTTTGCGTACTCGTCGCGCCGGTTTATAGGCGCGCTATCCGTAGCGCACGAGCCGCACGTCCGGCGGCAAGGATGCCGCCTCTACATACTGCCTGCCAGAGAACTGTAGGCTAGAAGCGGAGTTTCTGCGCAGAAACTCCGCTTCTTTGTTTCGGCGCCGCGACAGGCATGGCGGGCGTTTGCGGTTCGCCGTTCGCCGCGCTCAGGTGTGTTCGCCAAGCGTCTGTCATTCTGAAGCGAGCGTTAGCGAGCTGAAGAATCGCGTTGTACCAGAGGCGGAGATGCTTCGCTCGGGAACCCTCCGGGTGCAGCATGACAGTCTGCGTATTTGGCGAACAGACCGCTTAGCCGATGGCGATCATGCGTTGCACGGCCTGGGCGGCGCGCACGCGGATTTCCTCGGGCACGTGTATTTGGTACTGGTCCTTGCGCAGCGCTTCCAGCGTATCTTCCAGGGTGATCTGGTTCATGTGCGGGCAGCGCACGCTGCACAGGCGCAACATGTCTTTGTGCGGGTTGGCCGCGGCCACGTTATCGCCCATGCTGCACTCGGTCAGCAGCAAGTAGTGCGGCTTAGCGGTCTGTTCGACGAAGCGGATCATGGCCGTGGTGCTGCCGGAAAAGTCCGACGCGGCGACGACTTCGGGGCTGCATTCCGGGTGGGCGAGGATCGCCACGTCCGGGAATTGGGCGCGCACGTCGGCCACGTCCTGCACGGTGAACTGCTCGTGCACCTCGCAGCGACCATGCCAGCCGATCATATCGAAGTTGGCGCCCGCCGCTTCCAACTCGATATTGGACATGCGCGAGGGGACGATGATGCGTTTGCCCGTTTCTTTGGCAACGTTCTTGGCAAGGTACTCGTCGGGCAGGAAGATGATCGTGTCCGAGTCGAAGGAATTGACCACCTCGATCGCATTGCCGGAGGTGCAGCAGATGTCGGATTCGGCCTTGACGTCGGCATAGGTGTTGACATAGGTGACGACGGGCACGCCGGGGTATTGGGCCTTGAGGCGGCGCACATCCTCGGCGGTGATGCTGGCGGCCAGCGAGCAGCCCGCCTTCTCCGCCGGCAGGAGGACCATCTTTTCGGGGTTGAGCAGCTTGGCGGTCTCGGCCATGAACTCGACGCCGCAGAAGACGATGATGTCCTTGTCTGTCTGCGCGGCCATGCGGCTGAGGTAGAGCGAGTCGCCCACGATGTCGGGCACGGAGTGGAAGAGAGCGGCTTCCATGTAGTTGTGGCCGAGGATGACGGCGTTCTTCTCGACCTTGAGGCGGTTGATCTCGTAGGCCAGCTCGGCCTTGATGCGCAGCTCGACGTCGGGCACGACGTTGGCGAGCTGCTTTTTCATCTGCTCATAGGTGTCTTGAACCGACGATGCGTGAATAGGCACGTTTGTTATCTCGTTTCTCTCGATTCCGGCTGCCGGCGGGCCGGGACAAATCAGCGCAGGACAGGCCGCTGTTTGGGCGGCAAAGCGCATGCCGACGCTACACGGGCAAGTATACGGCGTTTGAGGGTTAATGTCAATATGACACTACCGTGGCGAAACAGGCGGAGTGTTAGGCCGCGCCGCCGAGGTGAGCGAGCATGGCGCGGATGGCGGCGTGGTGGCCGGGGCGATAGAAGCCGCGCTCGACTTGGACGCCGGGCGGGATCGCGGCGGCCAAGGGGAAGTCGACCAGCGCTTCGAGATCGGCGTCCGCGGCGGGTTGGGCGGCTGCGCCGGCAGCCAGCGCCGCGCGGCAACGCGCTTCAAGCCGGTCGAAATAGGCGAGGTTGGCGCGGATCAAGGCCGGGCCGGCGTCGGCGGGCGCGTGGCAGTAGAAGGCCGCACGCGGCTCCAGCGCGGCGAGCCGTTCCAGCGAGGCGCGCAGGTCGCGCAGCCCGCCATCGCCCACAAAGGGGAAGGGGCGCTCGGCTGCGTCCCCGGCGAGGAGCAGGCCGATCTCCGGCAGGCGGATGGAGCAGTGGTCGGGCGTGTGGCCGGGGGTGGCGAAGAATTCGAGCGTCAGGTCGCCGCCATCGATGACGAGGGCGTCGTCGAAGAGGATGGTCGGCGGGACGAGGCGCACGCCTGCATAGGCGGCGGGCTGCTCGGTTTGCAGTTCGGCCAGGGCGGCCTGCTCCGCGGCGGAGCGCAGGCGTGCAGCGCAGCGGCGCGTGCCGATGATCGGCGCGGGGGCAGGGCTGTGCGGCGCGTCGAAGTACTGGTTGCCCCAGGCATGGTCGGAATCGGCGTGGGTGTTGGCGACGAGCAGTTGGCGGCCTGCCAGGTGCGGGCGGGCGATGTCGAGCAGCGCCTCGGCTGTGGAGGCATTGATCAGGGTGTCGACGAGCACGACATAGCGCGCGGTGACGACGATAAAGACGTGCATGGGCAGGGTGTAGCCTGCGTAGGCCAGGTCATGGCGGCAGATCAGCAGGCGGGGGTCCCAGCCTTGATTGGGCACGAGGGCAACGGGCGGGTTGGCGGCGCTGGTCATGGGCGTAACCTCAGCGGGCGAGCGGAGCGGCGGCAGGGTTGGCCTCTATGATAGCGCAGACGCGGCGCAGAGGGCAGCGGGCGTCGCGCCGGAATTGGTGTAAGATGCGTGTACCGGAAAGGAAGGCGACGGCCAACTTCACGAGTTACAGCGCGCAGCCGTTCGGCGTCGAAGAGCAGCGGGAATTGGCGCGGCAGCCCCTTGCTTATACGCCCGGGTTGCCGCGCATCTCGCCCGGCAGATCCTCCGGCAGCACCTCGTTTTTCGACGTACACAGGAAAGGCTGGCGCCGCCCGCCGCTATGGTAGTTGTACAACTGGTCGCCGGCGCGCAACTGGATGAACGTGCCGTTCACCAGCGCCTGCGTATAGCGCATGTCGGGCTGGGGGCAGCCCAGGCTGCCGTCGGGCCAGTCCACCTCCTCGACGCGCACGACGGCGATCGCATCGGCGGCGACGCCCAGGCGCGATGCCAGGTCGTTCACGGCAAAGGCGACGTCATCAGTCATGATCGGCGGCTGCGGCATGGGAACCTCCTCGGCGGGCGCGGCAGGCGTCGCCGGCTCCTGAACCGGCGTTTGCGGGGGTGTCGGGATAACGGGCTGCGGAATGACCGGTGTGGGTTTGGGCGTGACGAATTCGATCTCCGGCAGCGCAGCGGGGCTTGTCTCGGCGGGCGCTGTTTGCGGCTCCTCCGTCACCGTCGTCACCGTCGTCACCGTCGCCGCAGTCTCCTCTGTTGGCGCAGCGGTTGCAACGGACTGCGGCGTTGCGAGCGTCGCGCCCGCTTCTTGCGGCGCAGCAGGCGCGACGGGCGGACTGCACGCGGCCATGCCCAACAGCGCCGCGGCGATCAGCCCCCGGCTTAATACCATGTGCATACGCGGCTCCTTTCCGCCCGCCTCTTCGCAAGGATTCATCCGTGCGGGCGCTATTGAGACGTTTGGCGCAGCCGCTATGTTCCGGCCAAACCGGCTGCATCGTGAAGGAGCCCGCCCATTTGGGGATCGCCGCAGACCGTGGTAAGGTCATGTTCGCCCCCGCAGCCGGCAGCGCCGGAAATGCATTGTAAGAGATTCCGCCCGCGCTCACCGGCTGCCGATCCGAATTCACACGCCTTGCCGTTGTTGTCATTTGCCGAGGCTGTCGCCGTCGCAAAAGGGGGCGCGAAATAGGCATTTTGGCCTTCCGGCGCGACAATAGCGGGGTGCCCGTATACATCGCTAAGCGGTCTTGCGCAGAACACAATCGTTCGTGTCGCCGCCGCTTGCGTTACCGCTGGCAAAGGTTCTATGCCCCGGCACAACCACATCGAAAAGATCAATGCCTATAGCGGACGCAGTTTCCCCCTCGGCGCAGCTGTTCACCCTGACGGCGTGAACTTCTCTGTCTACTCCAAGAGCAGCACCGCGCTTCATCTTCTGCTCTTCGATTCGCCTGACGACGCCCAGCCGGCGCGCGTCATCGAACTGGACCCCAAGCGCAACCGCACTTTTCACTACTGGCACATTTTCGTGCCGGATATTCGCCCCGGGCAGATCTACGCCTACCGCGCTTATGGCCCCAGCAATTCGCAGACCGGCCTGGCTTTTGACCCGCACAAGGTGTTGCTCGACCCATACGGCTATGGCGTGGCCGTGCCGCGCCGCTTCAGCCGCGAGGCCGCCCGGCGGCCGGGCGACAACACGCCCTACGCCATGAAGAGCGTCGTCGTCGACCCCGCGGCCTATGACTGGGAAGACGACACGCCTTTGCGCCGCCCCTTCGCCCGCACCGTCATCTACGAGATGCACGTGGGCGGCTTCACGCGCCACCCCTCTTCGGGGCTGCCCGACGACCTGCGCGGCACCTATGCCGGCCTGATCGAGAAGATACCCTATCTGTTGGACCTGGGCATTACTGCCGTGGAACTGCTGCCCGTCTTCCAGTTCGACCCGCAGGAAGCGCCCGTCGGGTTGAGCAATTACTGGGGCTACACCCCTGTCTCTTTCTTCGCGCCGCACTACGGCTATAGCTCGAACAAAGACCCGCTTGGTCCGTTGAACGAGTTTCGCGACATGGTGAAGGCGTTGCATAAGGCCGGCATCGAGGTCATCCTCGACGTGGTGTATAACCACACGGCGGAAGGCGATCACAACGGCCCCACCTACTGCTTCAAGGGCCTGGAGAACAGCACGTACTATATTCTCGAAGAGGATCGCAGCCGCTACGCCAACTACAGCGGCACGGGCAACACCCTCAACGCCAACCAGTCCATCGTGCGCCGCATGATCTTGGACAGCCTCCACTACTGGGTGGAGGAGATGCACGTCGACGGCTTCCGCTTCGACCTGGCCTCCATCCTCTCGCGCGACGAGACCGGCGCGCCGCTCGCCAGCCCGCCCATCCTGTGGGATATAGAAACCGACCCCGTGCTGGCCGGGGCGAAGCTCATCGCCGAAGCCTGGGACGCGGCCGGTCTGTATCAGGTGGGCAGCTTCGTGGGCGACCACTGGAAGGAGTGGAACGGCCAGTTCCGCGACGACATGCGCGCCTTTGTCAAGGGCGACTGCGGCACGGTCGGGCAAATCGCCGCCCGCTTCCTCGCCAGCCCCGATCTCTTCGGCCACGAAGACCGCGAGCCGGAGCAGAGTATCAACTTCATCACCTGCCACGACGGCTTCACCCTCAACGACGTCGTCTCGTACAACGAAAAACACAACGAGGTCAACGGCGAGGGCAACCGCGACGGTCACGACTATAACCTGAGCTGGAATTGCGGCGTCGAAGGCCCAACCGACGATCCGGAGATCGAGCGGCTGCGCAGACGCCAGATCAAGAATTTCTTCGTCATCACCCTGGGCTCGCTGGGCGTGCCCATGCTACTCATGGGCGACGAGGTGCGTCGCACTCAGCTGGGCAACAACAACGCCTACTGTCAGGACAACGAGATCAGTTGGCTCGACTGGACGCTGCTCGACAAGCATCAGGACATCTATCGCTTTGTCAGGCGTCTGATTCGCCTGCGCCTCAACCTGGATATCTTTGTGGCCGAGCACGGCCTCGGTCTGACGGAGCTGCTCGAAGTAGCCGATATCCAATGGCACGGGCAAAAGCTGCACCAGCCCGACTGGAGCTATCACTCGCACAGTCTGGCCCTAACCGTGCGCAGCCGCCGTTTCTTCTTTCACCTCATTCTCAATGCCTATTGGGAGCCTTTGGAATTTGAACTGCCGCGCCTTAACCGCAACCGCAACGGGCGCTGGCGGCGCATCATCGACACCTATCTAGAATCGCCCGACGATTTCAGTGACATGGCGCATGCCTCGACGATCCCGACGCCGGCTTATACAGTGCAGCCCTATTCGCTCGTCGTCCTGGCTGCGGAGAACCGCGCATGACCCGGCAGCGCGCGTCGCTGTCGCGTATGTCCCGCACGCGGCTGCGCCGGCCTTCGCCCCACGCCGATCCAGGCGTTAGGGCGAGCGGACGCCGGCCTTGTTCCCGACACAGATAAGCTCAATGCTGCTCACCTTTGCCATCCTGGCCGCCACCGTTGCGCTGTTCATCTGGGGCCGTCTGCGCGCCGACATCGTGGCGCTGCTCGCGCTCCTGGCGCTCTTCCTCACCGGCATTCTCACTACGGCGCAGTCCATCGCCGGCTTCGGCGACTCGACCGTGATCCTGATCGCGGCGCTGTTTGTCGTGGGCGAGGGGCTGTCCCAGACGGGCGTCACCGCCTGGTTAAGCAGCCGGTTGCGCGCCCTAGCCGGCCGCAGCCTGACAGGGCTGATCGTCGCCGCTATGGCCGTAGGGGCCTTGCTCTCGGCGTTCATGAGCAACACCGGGGCGACAGCCGCGCTCATGCCCGCGGTCGTGTCCGCGGCGTGGAGCGTGGGCAGCGTGCCCAGCAAAACGCTCATGCCCTTGGCCTACGCCACCAGTTCCGGCGGCCTTCTCACCCTCATGGGCACGCCGCCCAATATCATCGTCGCCGACACCTTGTCCGCAGCCGGGCTGGAGCCGTTCGGCTTCTTTGAATTCGGCCTTATCGGCCTGCCCCTATTGCTGATTTCCGTCGTCTACATGGCCTTCGTGGGCGTGCGCCTGCTGCCCAACCAGTCCAATCTGCCCGCCCCGGAAGACTTGACCGCAGCCGTGGGCCAGTTGGCGGACGCCTATTCGCTGCACGGCAAGATCTTTCGCCTGCGCGTGCGCGCCCAGTCCAGCTTGGCGGGCAAGACGTTGGCCGAAGCGGCTTTGGGGCGAAACTATGAGATCACCGTGTTGAAGGTGGAACGCGCCCGAGACGCTGATCCCGACGACGGCGCCGCAGCCGCATCGGCTGCACCCGCGGCTGAGCGGTTGCCCGACGGCGGAACGGTGCTGTACGCCGGGGATGTGCTGTTGGTGCGCTCTACGGCGGAATTGGTGCAGCGCGCCATGCTCGATTGCAATTTCGGCGTGCAGACGGTAGAAGAAACCGAAGAACCGTTGACCGGTACATTGCTCTCCCATGAGATCGGCCTGGCCGAGGTGTTGGTCACGCCCCGTTCAACCTATATCGGCCAGACGCTTGCCGAAAGCCGACTTTTTCATAAGTTCGGCGTGCAGGTGTTGGGCATTCGCCGCAACAACGAGATCGCCAAGCGCCAGCGCGTCCGGCTTCAGTTTGGCGATTCGCTGCTGGTGCGCGGCCCCTGGGAGGCCATCACGCGCTTGGCCGACGAGCGCCGCGACTTCGTGGTCGTCGGCCGGCCGGAAGCCCTGGCACGCCAAGTGGTCAGCCTGAACCGCGACAGCCTGGTTGCGGGCGCGGTGCTATTGGGCATGGTTGGGCTAATGGTCAGCGGACTCACGCCTACGGTCATCGCTGCGCTGATCGCAGCCGTCGCTATGGTGGTTTTCGGCTGCCTCAATATGGAGCAGGCCTACCGCGCCATATCGTGGAGCAGCGTCGTGCTCATTGCCGCCATGATCCCGATGAGCACCGCGCTGCAGGTGACCGGCGGGGCCGAGTTCCTCGCCTCTCACCTGGTCGCCACGCTCGGCGCGCTGGGGCCGCCGGCGTTGATGGCCGGCGTTTTTCTGCTCACGTCCGCCTTCAGCCAGGTGATCAGCAACACGGCCACCACTGTATTGGTGGCGCCGATTGTGCTGCAAACTGCGCTTGCCCTCGGCGTCTCGCCCTATCCGCTGCTGATGATGGTCGCCGTAGGCGCGTCCACGGCGCTGCTTACGCCTATCGGCACGCCGCCCAACCTCATGGTTATGTCGCCCGGCGGCTACGCCTTCAGCCACTATACCAAGGTCGGGCTGCCGCTGGTTTTGTTATTTCTGATCGCAGGCCTCGTCCTCGTTCCATTCCTTTGGCCCTTCTAGGCTGGGGCCGGCAGTACGGCCGCGCCGGTCGAGGAGTTCTTTGTTCACACGGAGGTATCAGCCCGCCATGATGTCGAATCACATCAGCCGCACGCGCACGTCCCGCGCCATCGACGATTTTAAGCAGGCGCTCTCCGACAGCCTTTACTATGCGCAGGGATCGGCCACCGCCTCGGCCAGCCTCTACGACGCCTACATGTCGCTGGCCTACACCGTGCGCGACTTTCTCATCGAAAACTGGCACCGGACGACCGAGGCGCACTATGCCGCCAACCCCAAGTTCGTCTACTATCTCTCGGCCGAATATCTCCTCGGCCAACAACTGACGCAGAACTTGCTCTATACCGATACCCTAGACCTGGCGCGCGAGGCCTTTGCCGAATTCGACGTGAAGCTCGACGACCTGATCGCGCTGGACAAAGAGCCGGGGCTGGGCAACGGCGGCCTGGGGCGGCTGGCCGCCTGCTTTCTCGACTCGCTCGCCACCCTCGACATCCCCGCCGTGGGCTACGGCATTCGCTATGAGTACGGCATCTTCAACCAGTCCTTCCGCGACGGCTGGCAGATCGAAAGCCCTGATGATTGGCTTTTCCTGGGCAACCCGTGGGAGTTCTCCAAGCCTGATGACATGGTGGAGGTGCATTTCGGCGGGCGCACCGAGCAATACCTCGACGACAACGGCCAGTACCGCATTCGCTGGATCCCAGGCTATACCATCCTGGGCGAGCCGTATCACATGCTGTCGCCCGGCTATGGCACGCGCCACGTCAATTTGATCCGTCTCTGGCGCGCCCGCGCCACCAAGGAGTTCGACTTCCAGCTCTTCGATTTCGGCGACTATACCCGCGCCGTCGAGCAAAAGGTCAACAGCGAGACGATCACCAAGGTGCTCTATCCCAACGACAACGCGCCGCAGGGCCGCGAACTGCGCCTCAAGCAGCAGTACTTCTTCGTGGCCTGC
>CAZYSJ010000050.1:0-30316 GCA_964649875.1 uncultured Caldilineaceae bacterium | reverse complement strand
CGTAGGGTTGGCGCTGCTGACCCTGCTGGCGCTGGGAACGACGGCGGCTTCATCGGCGGACGCGTCCGCCGATGAAGCCAAAGAGGCGCATGTGGTGGCGCAGTTGGACGGCGCCGATTTGCTCGTGCGTCCGGTCACGTTCACGGAGCCGATTTCGGGCTTTCGGGCGTTGCAGCTTTCCGGGCTGGATTTCGCCTACTCGACCGAGTACGGCCCACCGCTGGTGTGCAGCATCGAAGGCGTAGGCTGCCCGGCGGATGACTGTTTTTGTGACCCGGATGGCAAGTTTTGGGCCTATTCCCAATGGGATGGAAGCGACTGGGAGCCTTCGATGGTGGGCGCCGGCGGATCGGTGATCAGCCAGACGGGCGCGGTCGAGGGCTGGCGCTGGGGCGCCGGCAGCGCGCCTTGGGCGTCCGCCGAACAGGCGCAGGCGGCGCAGCGCGGCCTGGCGGCGATTCAGGCGGGCCAGTCGATCACCAACGGCAGCTACGGCGGTTCAATGAGCAGCAGCCTGGAGGCCATGCTCGCCATCGGCGCCAACAACCTCGCCGCCGACGAGTGGCGGGCCGCGCCCGGCGCGCCGTCGTTGATGGAATTCGTGACCTTTGCCGCCAAGAGCTATACCTGGAAGGACGTGAGCGCAGCGGGCAAGGCCGGGGTGGCGCTGACCGGGGCCGGCGGCTGTTTGCCGCCGGGCATGCCCTACCCGTCCGAGTTCTACAGCCCGACACTGGGCGCGATGAGCGACCAGCCCGGCTTCCTGTCGTGGGCAATCTTGGGCAGCGTAGCGCTGTCCGAGCCGGTGGCGTCGGGCAACGTGGACTACCTACGCGGCATGATCCAGCCCGACGGCGGCTGGGAATGGTCGCCCACGTGGGGCACGGACACGAACACGACCGCGCTGGCGCTGCAAGCGCTGCTGGCTGCGGGCGTGCCGGTCTCGGCGACGGAGATCGTGAGCGGCGTGGCGTACTTGCAGGTTGCGCAGAACGACGACGGCGGCTTCCCTTACCAGCCGGATTCGCCTCATGGCTCGGACAGCGACGCCAACTCGACGGCCTGGGTGGTGCAGGGGCTGCTGGCTGCGGGCGAGGATGTAACCGCGGCGCAATGGACGCCCGACGGCGCGAATCCCATCGATTTCCTGTTGGATATGCAACTGCCTGACGGGTCGTTCGAGTGGATGAAGGGTTCCGGCTTCTTCGCCACGGAGCAGGCTGTGTCCGCGCTGCTGGGCGGCTCGTATCCGCTGCAAGTGCGCGCTTTGGATGCGTGCAGCGTACTTTCGACATACCTGCCGTACACCTGCACAAGCCGGCTGGATCGGTGATGCATACATGATGCAACGGAACAAGCGCGCTAAGCGTCATCCGATGCATTTCGCCCGCAGCGCAGCCGTCGCCGCGCTGTGGGCGCTGCTCCTGCTGGTTGCGGCGGGGCCGGGCGTCCGCGCGCAGACGTCGAACCGGGCGGGCATCGTCATCGACTATGGGGATGGCCGCGTCAAGGCGCAGTGCGTCACGTTCTCGGAGGAGTCGATCAGCGGATATGATCTGTTGAACCGATCCGACTTCGATATTATTCCTCAGGATTTTGGCGGGGACAAGGGCATAGCCATTTGTAGCATCGGCGATGATGAATCCGGGGATGTAGGGTGCGCGTATCCTCAGAAATCGTGTTTTTGCCAATGCATGTCCTCCGAATGCAAGTACTGGTCCTATTGGCGGCAGGCGGGCGGCGTGTGGACATATTCGGTGACCGGTTCCAGCTCCACCCAGGTGCGCAACGGCAGCGTGGACGGCTGGTCGTGGAGCGAGGGCGTGATCGGCCAACACGCCGAGAACGCGCCGCGGCTGCTCACGTTTGATGAGATCTGCAACCCCACGCCCACGCCGACGGTCACGCCCACAGAGACGCCGACAGGACAGCCGACCGCTACGCCGACGGAGACGCGCGAGCCTTCGACTAGCACGCCGACGCCTATCCCCACGGAGACGTCGACGCCCACGCCAGGCCCGACGCCGACACCCACGCCCACGCCTATCGCTACGCCGAGCATCCTGCGCTTCGGCGCGGACCGTGCCGCCATCGCGTTCGGCGAGAGCGTGACGCTTAGTTGGGATGTGGCGGGCGCGGACACCGTGTTGCTGCGCTATCCGGGCGGCGAGGAGCAGTTGCCGGCTCAGGGCAGCAAGGCGATGTCGCCGCAGCAGACGATGACCTATGTGCTGTTTGCCGCCAGCGCCGCGGGCCATAACGAGGTTGCGCTGACGGTGGATGTGGCGGCAGTCTTCTCCGCGCCCACGGCTGACGCAGCCGCAGCGCCGCCGCCTGAGCCGTCCCCGACGGAGACATGGACACCGGAGCCGCCGCCTACAGTAACGGAAGTCCCGACCCTGCCGCCGTCGGATACCCCGCTGCCCACCGATACGCCGCCGCCCGCGGAGACGTCTACGCCGGAGGAGGTCGCGGTCGCTGCGGTCCCGCCCGCCACGGTCATCGCGCCGGCGACAAGCCCGCTCGATACGCCGGACGCGCCGGCGCAGCCCGCGGTCGTGCTGCTGGACCCGGCAGACGGTCTGCCGTCGGCGGCGGGGGAGGTCGCTGCGGCGAGCGAGGACCGTCTGGAGCGGCTGGTCCTGGTCAGCGGCATTGCGCTGGCGTTCGGCGCGCCGCTGCTCTTCGGCGGCATCTGGTTCGTGATCTGGGTGATGTGGAGGCGGCGATGAGACAGCGCGGCCTGAGCGTCGCCATCTACGCGCTGACCACGCTGTTGGGCGCGGCCGCGTTTCTCTATCCCTTCTGGCTGCCCGCTGCTGCGGCGGCGACCGGCTCCGGCATGGCGCACGCCGCGGACGCGCCGCTGATGGTGAGCTTGCTGGCGGGGCTGTGCTTCGCCGTGCTGCTGCTGGAAGTGCAGGGACAAGGCATGAGCGCCAAGGTGGTGGCGTTGCTCGGCGTCCTCGTGGCGATGAACGCAGTGCTGCGCTTTATCGAAAGCGCCGTCCCTGGGCCGGGCGGCTTCAGCCCGATCTTCCTGCTGATCGTGCTGGGCGGCTATGTCTACGGCGCGCGTTTCGGCTTTCTGCTCGGCGCGCTGACAATCTTCGTGTCCAGCATCCTCACAGGCGGGATGGGGCCGTGGCTGCCCTACCAGATGTTTACGGCAGGATGGACGGGTATGGCCGCGCCGCTGTGCCGTCCGCTCGTGCGTGCGCTGCGCGCCGAGGGCAAGGCTGGCGAAGCCGTGGTGCTGGCCGTGTATGGCGGTCTGTGGGGCTTCCTGTTCGGCGCGGTGATGAACATTTGGTTCTGGCCCTTCGTCTCCGGGCCGGCGGGCGAATACTGGGAGCCGGGCGTGGCGTTCGTCGAGGGGCTGCGGCGTTATGCCGTGTTCTATGTGGTCACGTCGCTGGCATGGGACGCGCTGCGCATGGCGGGCAACGTCGCCTTCATCCTGGCGATGGGCGTGCCCGCGCTGCGCATTTTGCGCCGCTTTCGCGACCGCTTCACGTTTGAGTACGCCCCTGCGGTTGCGAGCGAGCGCTCCGTGCTGCCGGTGACAGGAGGCGGCGGGTGAACCCTGCGACGCAGCCGGCTGACCGGCGCGACGTCTCAATCCACGCCGGGGCCTGGGCGATGTGGCTGGCCGCGGTCGTGGCCGCGCTGGCCGTGGGCCGCAACCCGATCTACCTGGCGTTGATCCTGGCGTGGATCGCGGCGACGTGGGCCGCGGCGAAGAACGTGACGGGCGCGCTGGACGCGGAGCGGGCGGTTCCCCTGTCGCCGCTGCGCTTCGGTCTGTTCGTGGTGAGCGTGTCGGCCTTGTTCAACGGGCTGATGGTGCATGTGGGCGATGCGGTGTTGGTGCGCCTGCCCGACGCCCTGCCCCTGATCGGCGGGCCGGTGACGCTGGAGGCGTTGTTGTACGGCGCGCTCAACGGGCTGGCGCTGACCGGGCTGTACGCCGCCTTTATCCTCGTCAACCAGGCGCTGCCGGTGCGGGAGATGGTGCGGCTGGCCCCGCGCGCCTACTATTCGATTACGGTCGTGGTGTCGATTGCGGCGGCCTTTGTGCCGACCACGCTGCGCCAATACCGTCAGATCCGTGAGGCGCAGGCGGTGCGCGGGCAGCGGGTGCAGGGCTTGCGCAGTTGGCTGCCCTTGCTTCTGCCTCTGCTGACCGGCGGGCTGGAGCGGGCGCTGCAACTGGCCGAGGCGATGACCGCCCGCGGCTTTGCCGGCGCATCGGCGCCAACGCACGATGTGGGGACGCAGGTGGGCCTGATTGCGGGGCTTGCGCTGGCCGCGACGGGGCTGCTGCTGCGGCTGGTGTGGGGAATGGGCGCGCTCGGTCTGGCGACTGCGTTAGTCGGCGTGGCGCTGGTGGCGGGCGCGGTGTGGGCGGCGGGCCGGCGACATCCGCAGACGGTCTACCGCCCGGCGCCGTGGCGCATGCGCGAGTGGGCTGTGGCGGGCGGCGCCTTGTTGACGGCGGCCTTCTTCGTGCTGCCGCTTCCGGGGCTGGACCGCAGTTCGCTGTTTTTCTATCCGTATCCGAGCCTGACGCCGCCGGGCTTTTCGCTGTGGATCGGGATGAGCACGTGGGGGCTGCTGCCGCCTGCGCTGGCGATGATGGGGACGGCGCTGCGTTAGTCATGCGTCACACGTCACGAGTCATCCGTCACGAGTCATGACGGGTGACGAATGACTCCTGACGCCTGACGATTGAAAAGGACTGCCTGTGATTCACTTTCGTCACGTAACCTATACCTACCCGAACGCGACGCGACCGGCGTTGTCCAACATCAGCTTGGACTTGCCGGAAGGGGAGTTGATCCTCGTCGTCGGCCCGTCGGGCGCGGGCAAGTCGACGCTGCTGCGCTGCATCAACGGGCTGGCGCCGCATTTCAGCGGCGGATCGCTGGCGGGCAGCATCCGCGTGGGCGATTTGGACCCCGTGCAGGCCGCGCCGCAGGTGATGAGCCATCACGTCGGTTTCGTGTTTCAGGACCCGGAAGCCCAGTTCGTGATGGATCGCGTCGAGGACGAGATCGCTTTCGCATTGGAGAACGCCGCCATTCCGCCGGAGGAGATGCGCGTGCGCGTGGAGGAGACGCTCGACCTGCTTGACCTGACGCCGCTGCGCGACCGCGCCCTGAGCGCGCTGTCGGGCGGCGAACGACAGCGCGTCGCCATTGCCGCGGTTCTGGCGCTGCGCCCGGAGGTGCTCGTGCTCGATGAGCCGACTTCGCAGTTGGACCCCAAGTCTGCGGAGGACGTGTTGGCGGCGCTGGTGCGGCTGAACACAGACCTCGGCCTGACCGTCCTTGTGGCGGAGCACCGGCTGGAGCGCGTGCTGCCCTATGTGGACAAGATCCTTTATCTGCCCGCGGACGGCAGCCCGCCGCTGTTGGACGAGCCGCGCGCGGTGCTGGCGCAGATCGATCTGGCGCCGCCGCTGGTGCGTCTGGGCAAGGCGTTGGGCTGGCATCCGCTGCCCCTGACGATCAAGGAGGGGCTGCGTCACAGCCGCCGTCGGACGTCTAACGGGCGGGCGGCGCAACCGCGACAGGAGCGCCCCGCGGAACCGGCGGCAGGCGCGCGCACGCCCTTTCTGGCGGCGCGTGATGTCGTCGCCGCCTACGGGGGGAGCGAGGTGCTGCACGGCCTGAACCTGGACGTCTATCCGGGCGAGATCGTGGCCTTGATGGGGCGCAACGGGTCGGGCAAGACGACGCTGCTCAAGTGTCTGGTTGGGCTGGTGCGGCCCGTACGCGGCGACATTGTGGCGGATGGCCGCTCGATTGCCGGGCGGGATGTGGCGGACATTTGCCGGCAAGTCGCCTATCTGCCCCAGGACCCGAACTCGCTGCTCTTTGCCGAGACGGTGAACGAGGAATTGGCGATTACGCTGCACAATCACGGCCTGATGGCGCGACGCAGCGGGCATGCGCTGCCCGACGACGCGCGGCAACTGCTGCGCACGCTGGGCATGTCGCAGTACGCCGAGAGCTACCCGCGCGACCTCAGTGCGGGTGAACGCCAGCGCGCGGCGTTGGCCGCCATCACGGTGACGCGGCCGCGGGCGCTGCTCCTGGATGAGCCGACGCGCGGATTGGACTACGCGGCCAAGCGCCAACTGGCCGACCTGCTCAAGGGTTGGCGGGCGGCGGGCATGGCGATCGTGGTCGTGACCCACGACGTGGAGTTGGCCGCGGAGATCGCAGACCGTGTGGCGTTGATGAGCCAGGGCGAGGTGATCGCCCAGGGCGAGCCGGCGCAGGTGTTGGGCGCATCGCCGCTCTTTGCGCCGCAGGTGGCGAAGTTGTTCCCGGACAGCGGCTGGCTGACGGTGGAAGATGCGCTGCAAACTGCATAGGAGAATGGAGAGAGGCGAGCGATGCCGAGGCTGACGAAGATCTATACACGGACGGGCGACGAGGGAATGACGGGGCTGGGCGGCGGCCAACGCGTGCCCAAGGACGCGCTGCGCGTGCAGTCATACGGCACGGTGGACGAGTTGAACTCGCATCTGGGCCTGGCGCTGGCGTTGGGGCTGTGTGACCGGCTGGCCGCCATCGTGCCCGAAATCCAGAACGAGCTGTTCGACGTCGGCACGGAGCTTTGCTTTGTGGAAGAGGACAAGAAGCGCTATCCGCTGCCGCAAATCGAGGAGCGACATATCCGCCGGCTGGAGGAGCTCATCGACGAACTGAACGAGTCGGTCGGCCCGCTGGAGAACTTCATCCTGGCGGGCGGCTCTCCTGGCGCGGCGCAGCTCCAGGTGGCGCGCACGGTGTGCCGCCGGGCCGAGCGCGAGGTGACGGCGCTGGCGCGCGAGGAGGGCGTCGGGCCATATGCGCTGATTTACCTCAACCGGCTGTCTGACGCGCTGTTCGTGATGGCGCGTTACGAGAACTACGCGCGCGGCGTGGCCGAGCCGCTGTGGCAGCCGGGGAAGTAGCGAGATAGGGGTAAGAGCCGCTGACATTTCATGGTAGCGGCGGCAGGGATGCCGCCGGACGCGGGTTTCGTGCGGCCAGAAATGGAGCGCGAATAAGCAGGTTGAGTGGCGTCCGCCAAGCGTCTGTCATTTTGAAGCGAGCGGTAGCGAGTTGAAGAATCTCGTTGTACCGAAGGCCGGGGATGCTTCACTTCGTTCAGCATGACAGGAGGCGAGGCGGAGGGGCTGCGCTCTGTTTTTGGCCGCCTCTGCGTTGTAGGACGTGGTTCACTCCGGCCAGTATGCATGTTGGGCGAACGAACCATTAACTAGGGGCGGGAAAAAGCGTTAACGCGTGGGGGGCGCATGGCCATAGAGGCGCTGACTTGACCCGAGGCCCGGCTTCCGTGACAATAGCCGGTAGTATTGTGATTCGTCTCGACGTCTGTGCAATCGACCGCGGAAACCCGTTGCGCCGCTTACCGGGCGTCTACATTAAAATGTCAAGTTGAGCGTCTACCGATCATGGCGAACGTTGCCACATCTCACGTTACACCCTCTGCTGCGTCCTCTGCTGCGCCGTCCCCCCGCCACAGTTGGCTAATCGACCACAGCCCGTTTTTCTACGGCTGGGTAATCCTCGCCGCCGGTTCGCTCGGCGCCGTGATGATGGGACCGAGCCAGACCTTCACTGTCAGCCTTTTTATCGATAATTTTGTGACGGAGTTGGGCATTTCGCGCTCGACCGTCTCGTTGATCTATGGCGCAGCGACTTTGGGCGCGTCGCTGCTGCTGCCCATTACAGGGCGTCTGGTAGACCGTTACGGCTCGCGGCGCATGATGCTGGCGGTGACGCTGGCCTTTGTGGCGGCGCTGGCGGCCATGTCGCGCGTGGCGGGCATGGCCGGTCTGCTGCTGACGCTGTTGGCAGTGCGCTTTTTGGGCTTCGGTTCGATGCAGCTTGTGAGCAACAACGTCATCGCGCAGTGGTTTGTGCGGCGGCGCGGCATGGTGATGGGGCTGGCCTCGCAAAGCTTGGCCGTGAGTCTGTTCGTATTCCCCGCCTTGGCCGAGACGCTGATCCGTCAGTTCACCTGGCGCGGGGCTTGGATTGGGCTGAGCTTGATCGTGCTGGTCATCGCCGCACCGGTGGCCTGGCTGCTTTACCGCGATCGGCCCGAGGTGTACGGGCTGCAACCGGACGGGAACGCGCCGCGCGGTCGCTATGCGGACAACGCGGCCGAAGAAGACTGGACTTTGGGCGAGGCGCGGCGCACGTCGGTGTTTTGGGTTTTTACGCTGGCGTTTCTGGTGATGGCGACCATCAACGCCGGCCTGGTCTTTCACCAGGCGTCGCTATTCGTCGAACGCGGGTTGAGTCGCTCCGACGCTGTGATCGCGTACCAGGCGATGGCGCTTGTCTCTATCATCGGCAATTTGGGCATGGGGCATCTGCTGGACCGAGTATCGGCGCGGCTGTTGCTGGTCGTGCAGATGGGGCTGCTTTTGGCGGCGCTGCTTTTGCTGCAGGTCATGGATACGATGTGGATGGCGCTGATCTACGCCACGCTGCTTGGTTTGGGCATGGGCGGCTCGCGCGTGATGGACTCGACCGTGTGGGCCAAGTACTTTGGCCGTCGCTACCTCGGCTCGATCCGCGGGGCGACGATGGTCGGGTCGGTTGGCGGGACGGCGCTGGGCGCGTATCCGCTGGCGCTGAGCTACGATCTGGCGGGCAGTTATGCGCCGGCGCTGCTGGCGCTGCTCCTGCTGCCGATCGCCATCAGTTTCTCCATGATTTTCGTCAAGCGTCCTCGCAAGCGGGAGAGGGAGGAGGGGCATGCCATCACAGTGGGTTGAATGGTCTGTGCGCAGCGCGGATCCGGTGGAAGCCGGCCCGCTGCGGTTGACGCCGCAGGCGCATGTGCTGCGCATCCACTGGCCTGGGGGCGGGTTTGTCTGGAACCACCCCGCCGCGGTGATCGTAGAGCGGGACGGGGCGACAGAACGCCTGCCGGTGATCGACGTGTTGTGGGCCGTGCGGCTTGGGTTACTGGCCTTGTTGGGGGTGTGGCTGTTCGGGTTGATGGCGCTGTCGCTGTTTGCCAAGCGACGTGTTGCAAAGGAGAGGTGAAATGAGTGAAGACAAAGAACCAGTCGAGGAGAAGAACGCGCCTGTCAGCGTGGAGGGCATCTCCGGGGCTGCGATACGCTCTACGGAGCAGGCCGCTGCGGTGATCGGCAGGCTGTTTGACGTGGCGCAGCCCAACGCCATCTTCGGCAAGCCGGCCGAGTACGGGGATTACACGATTATTACCGCCTCCGAAGTCATGGTCGGCATGGGGGTCGGGTTCGGCGCGGGCAGCGGGCCGACAGAGGAAGGCGAAGAGGCCGGCGGCGGCGGAGGAGGGGGCGGCGGCGGATCGCTGGGGCGTCCTGTGGCGGCGATCATCATCGGCCAAAAGGGCGTGCGCGTGGAGCCGATCGTCGACGCCACCAAGATTTCCATCGCCTTTTTTACCGCCATCGGCGCTATGTTTATGAGCTGGCGCGCCATGCGGCGTGCGGCGCAGTAGAGGAGGCTGTCGTCCGGGACGCGCCGCGTAGATCAGCGTCCCCGCGGTTCGTAGGCTTTTGGTCTGAATTAAGACCGGAACAAGCCGCAACTCACACATACCATCCATTCGTATACATAGTAACTGTAAGCCCGAGTACGCTGCGATAGGGTTCGGCCTCGCTCCGACGGAGATCAGCATCATCCGCATCGCCGGAGGGATTCACCGCAAGGCCGTTGATTCCGCAAAGCCTGTCCGCCGGCGTCCGGGTTCAACTACGAATGCCAAGTCTGGGGTCGCCGCGCCGCATCGCCGGCCGGAAGATGTCCGCACAGGCAGGGAGGTGCGAAATGGAGTTGCTGCTTATTATGGCGCTGACGGGGATGGTTTCGGGCGTGATCAGCGGGGCCTATCTCGGCGGTCCGGAAGGGCTGATATTGGGCGGCAGCACCGGCCTGGTCAGCGGCGTGATCATATGGTCGCTGGCGGGGATCATCGGCCGCACGCTGCGTGAACGACGCCTAGACCGTTATTTCAACCAAGACGGCGGCGAGTCGCATTAGCGCGCCGCACAGCACGACGAATGGGGCAAGCCATGACCGAACGCAATACTGTTGCCGCTCCGCTGCCGACTTTGCGCGACGTGATGGCTGCCCAAGTCGTGGTGCGCCGGTATTTGTCGCCTACGCCGCTGTACCGCTACCCTGCGCTGGACGCCCTGCTCGACGCCGAAGTCTACATCAAGCACGAAAACTACCAGCCCATCGGCGCCTTCAAGGTGCGCGGCGGCATCAATTTTATGGCGCATCTGCCCGCGGCGGAGCGCGCCCGCGGGGTAGTCACCGCTTCTACGGGCAACCACGGACAATCCATCGCCTATGCGGCGCGGCTGTTCGGCGTGCGGGCGGTGATCGTTGCGCCCGAAGGGGCGAACCCGGTCAAGGTCGAGGCCATGCGCAGCTATGGCGCGGAGGTGGTTCTGCACGGCGCAGACTTCGAGGCCAGCAAGCGCTACTGCGCCGAGCTGGAAGAGGAGCAAGGGCTGCGCTTCATCTCGTCCGGCGATGAGCCGCTGCTGGTTGCCGGCGTCGGGACGCACGCGCTGGAAATTCTAGAGGCGCAGCCGGATGTGGATGTGATCATCGTGCCGATTGGCGGGGGGAGCGGCGCGGCAGGGGCCAGTCTGGTCGCCAAGAGCGTCAACCCCCTGATCACGGTGATCGGCGTCGGCGCGGCGGGCGCGCCCGCCGCGTTCCTCACGTGGCAGACGCGCGCCTTTCGCAGCGCGCCGATCGACACTTTTGCGGGCGGTCTCGCCACCGGCGAGCCGTTCATGCTGCCGCAGCGCATCCTTTGGCAATATCTGGACGATTTCACGCTCGTGGGCGACGACGAACTGCGCGTTGCCGTTCGCCTGCTGCTGGAGAAGGCCAAGACGTTGGCCGAACCGGCGGGGGCGGCGCCGCTCGCCGCGGCTCTGCGTCTGCGCGAAGATCTGCGCGGCAAGAAGATCGCGCTGATCCTCAGCGGCGGCAACATCTCGCTGGACGAGCTGCGCCAATGCCTGGACGCGCCCATCCCCACGTTTTGAGCGGTTCACCATAAGTTGACGAGAAAGGCGGAAAGAGGCGCACGAATGCAACCGCTTACGCTGCGCACCCTGGCGGAACGGTTGGCGATCTGCTCGCTGCCGCCGGACGCCGCGCCGCCGGCATGGGCGTTTACGGGCCGGTTCTACGCGTTGATGCGCACGCCGGAGGAGTTGTCGATCGTCTGCACGGCAGAGAACGTGCCGGCGTCTGTTCCGTCCGTGGGACCGTGGGCCTGTCTGCAGGTGGAAGGCGTCCTCGATTTTGCGCTGACCGGCATCCTCGCCGGTCTGGCTGCGCCTTTGGCCGAGGCGGGCATCAGCTTGTTCGCCCTGTCAGCCTATCGCACCGACTTTATACTGGTGCGCGCCGAGGACCTCGCACACGCGCAGAGGGTCCTCCGGCGGGCAGGTCATGCGGTAGGCTAGACCTGCGTCGTCGGGCGGACCCTCTGCGGCGCCCCATAAGGTATTTTGCCCCCGATACAAGGGCCTAGAGGTCGAAGCGCGGGATTTCGACCAGCGCGCCGTCGCGCATGGCGGACATGTGCGCGCACAGGCCCGGCGCGGTCCAGTTGGCGGCGGTCACGGCGTCGATAGCCGGCTTACGCCCCTCGACGATGCTGCTCACGAACTCATGCACCAGGTGCGGGTGGGAGCCGTGATGTCCGCCGCCCTGCTCGAAGGAGAGGTGCTTATCTTCGTTGCTGTAGACGAAGCGCTGCGTATACTTGCCGATGGACGGGGGCAGCAGGTCGGCGCGGTCCGGCGGCTCCGGCTGTTCGACGGTCACGTCGCGGAGTTGATCGGGAACGACCGGACTCATGGTGAAGAGCATGGGCGGCTCATCTTCCATCTGCCATTCGTAACAGGCGTTTTCGCCGTAGACGACGAAGCTTTCCATGTAGGGGCGCGCGCAGTGGAAGAGCGAGCGCGTGACTTCGAGCGAGAGTTCGGGGGCTTCGGTGCGGAAGATGGCTGTTTCGACGGGGTAGGGGTTGCCGTATTGCCGGTGCAACTCCTCGCGCATGACGCCTGAACCGAAGCAGTGGACCGCGGTCGCACGCGTGCCGGCGAGGGCGAGCAGCGGACTGATGGCGTGGGTGGCGTACCACAGGGGCGGCAGGCCGGCCCAGTACGCAGGCCAGCGCTCCATGTCCTGGTAATGGGCGCCGCGCAGGAATTGGATGCGGCCGAATGCGCCTTGCTCCTTCAGCGCTTGGGCATAGAGAAACTGGCGCGTGTAGACCGCGGTCTCCATCATCATGTAGACCTTGCCGGAATCCTGCTGCGCGTGCACGATTTTGTGCAGGTCTTCGAGGCTGGTCGCCATGGGGACCGTGCAGGCGCAATGCTTGCCGGACTGCAAGACGGCGACCGTTTGCCAGGCGTGATCGGGGATGCCGGAGACAAGGTGCACGGCGTCGAACTCGTCCGAGTCGATGATTTCGCGGACATTGCGGATGCGCCGTTCGATGCCGAAGCGCTCCCCGACGCGGCGGAGACGTTCTTCGCTCAGGTCGCAGATCGCCACCTGTTCGACGTTGGGATGTTCGAGATAGATGGGGACGAATTCGGCTCCGAACCCCATGCCCACTACGGCGACGGATAACTTCTTGTCGGTGTTCATCGTTGTTCCTGCTAGATTGTACCTGCTTGATCTTGTTGGATTAGGTCCCCTGGGTTGCGCCGGCGAGGATGCCTTCCACGAGCCGCTTTTGGCCGAGGATGAGAATAGGGACGATGGGCAGGAGCACCAGCACGCCGCCGGCGGCGATCAGGTCGTATTGCGGCAGATAAACGTCTCCGCGGTTTGGCATCTCGAAGAGGCGGACCGTCAGCACTCGTTTCTCAGGGGTAACGCTGAGGATGTAGGCAAAGAGAAACTCGTTCCATGCGTGAATAAACAGCAAGAGGAAACTGACGACAAAACTGGGCATGGCGATAGGCAACATGACGCGGAACAGGGTGTCGAACCAGGAGCAGCCGTCGATGGCGGCGGCATCGTCGATATCCCGCGGGATCGAGTTGAGGGCCGAGAAGACGACGAGCATCGCCAAGGGCAGGCCGCCCGACAGGAAGACGAGCGTCAGACCGAGCCGGGTGTCGAGGAGGCCGATGTCTTTGTAGGTCATGAAGATAGGGCCGATCGTCACCATGCCGGGCAACGCCAGGGTTGCGACCATAAAGCCGTAGAAGGCGCTTCTGCCGGGGAAGTGCAGCCGGTTGATGCCGTAGGCCGCCATGCCGCTGAGGATGGTGGCGCCCAGCGCAGAGAAGGTGGCGATGACAAAAGTGTTCATCAGCACTTCGGGATAGTGCCATCTCTCAAGCAAGAACTTAAAGGCGTCGAGCGTTGGGGTGCGCGGGATCAGGGTCGGCGGCAGTTCGTTGGCCTCGATCGGCGTCTTGAGCGACGTCATGATCATCCAGTAGAGCGGAAAGAATACGAAGACCAGCGTGAGCGCCAGCAGTAAATAGAGGATGGCGGACGTGAAGAAACTTCTGTGGTTTCGCTTGCGCATCTGAGTTACCTTGCTGCCTGGTATAGTTTCCACGAATAATAGAAGCCGACGAGCGCTGCAAACAGGAACAGCCACATATTGACGGCGGAGCCGTAGCCATACCTGAATTCAGTGAAGAACCGTTCGTAGGCGAGCAGCGCCAGGGTGCGGGTGGACGTGCCCGGGCCGCCCATCGTCAAGCCGTAAATCTGCTCGAAAGTCTGGATTTCGCCCATGCCTCTCAGCAACAGGATGAGCAAGGTGGTGGATTGGAGCAGCGGCAAAGACACCTTAAAGAAGCGGGTGAAAGGACCGGCCCCATCCACCTCAGCCGCCTCCAGCACTTCCTTAGGCAAGGAACGCAGACCGGCCAGGAAGATCAAGGAAACCCAGGCCACATTCTTCCAGACCGAGACGAGAGTCACCGATACCCTCGCCCAAAACGGGTCGCTCAGCCAGGGTATGCGAGAAAATCCCGCCACCGTGAGCGTCTGATTGAAAATGCCGGTGCTGTCGTAGAGCAAGAGCTTCCACACGTTGCTGGCGAGCATCGGCGCGATGACCCAGGGCAGCATCACGATGAAGATGGCCGTAGATTGGCCGCGCAACTTTTGGTTGAGCAAAACCGCGAAGGCGAGGCCGAGGGCGGTCTCGATTAACGTGGCCGAGACAGTATAGACGAAGGTCCAGCCAAGCGAGTTGATAAACAACTCGTCCTGGAACAACATCGCGTAGTTTCGCAACCCGACGAACTCGCCGGGGTTGGTGATGGACATGTTCGTCAGGCTGAGCCAGAGGGTGCGGAAAAGAGGAACTATCGTATAGGCAAAGCGCACGATGATCGCCGGCAGCACCAACAGATAGGCCATCCAGTATTTGGCGAAGAAACCGGCTTCGTGGCGCGTCCGCGAGTGAGTCGGGGATAGTGCAGATTCGGCCTGTGCCATAATTGCTTTGTCCTGCGCGGCTCCCGTCTGGCGAAGTTAATCTATCCGCTTCGCCAGACGGGGCAAGAGGCTGAGGGCGCTGTGTTAGCGCCCAGGGATGGGTAGGTTAGCCGGCATCCGCCATAATGCGCTGATACTCCGTGACGGCCCACTGCTGGGTTTCTTCGGGAGTCTTTTCGGCGGAGAAGATGAAGCGACCGATGTTCTGGAACATGCTCCAGAGCTCATTCACCGGTTTCTTGTTGACGATGGGCTCGCGGAACTTGGCGCCCGCCAGGATTGTTTCCCAGCCGACGGGCAGCGCCAGGGTGGGCACGGCCTCGATCACGTCCGGGTCGTTGATCAACGAATAGCGCGGGGGCGCATCTCGGTGTACGTTGATGATGTATTTCTTGAGGACCTCGGGCCGGGAGAACCAGGTGAGGTATTCGACCGCCAGGTCCTTCTTCTCGCCGACCTTCGGCAGCATCCAGCCCCAGCCATGAATTAGCCCAATGTCGCTAGCCGGGCCCATGGGCCAGCGCGCGGCAGGCGCGTTCTCCATGGTGAGCACGCTTTGCTCGTGTTCGAGCGCGTTGCGGTAGCCGCCGGTGTAGTTCCACCACATGCCGGCCTTGCCCAAAGCGCTCAGGTTGGCAATCTGGTCATTGCCCTCACTGGTCGTCGACTTTGGCGTGATCTCGTGGGTGAAGACCCAGTCCTGCATGAACTGGAAGGCTTCCAGCGTTGCGGCGTCGTCGAGCGTGTCGAGGTCCGCGCCGGCCTGGTTGAGCATGAGCAGCACCGTGTTGAACTCATGGCCTACGCCGTTGGTCGGGCGCCATCCCCACACATCCTCATCCGCATTGGTGGCGTCCTTGCCAAACGTGATCAGCTCGTCCCACGTCTTGGGCGCTTCCGGCACCAACTCCGTATAGTGGAAGAAAGGCTCGAGGTCCAGCAAGAAGAAGATGCGATAGACGCCGTTGAGCACCGAATTCAGCGTATGGATGCCTTCGACCGTATCTTCCTCATTGTCGGTCCAAAAATCATAGTCGCCTAGTTCGGCTGCGAAGCCATTGGACGCCATCATGCCGGCGATGAGGTCGTCGGCGATGGTCAGGTCATAGCCCGAATAGCCGGTCTGGCTCCAGAGCGCAAACTTGTTCATTACGTCAGACCAAGCGCCCTGGGGGAAGACCGCCTGGTTAACCTTGATGCCCGTTTCGGCGGTGAATTCCGCATTGAAGGAATCGAAACCTTCCTCATCCCAGGCCATTAACGTGATCTCGCGCTCGTCCTCTGCAGACGGAGCGCCTGCCTCACCGCCTGACGGCGCGGCTGACGGCGCGCAGGCGGCCAGGCCAAAGCCTACGCCGGCAATAGCTGCGCTCTTCAAGAAGGCGCGGCGGCCGAAACGTTTTTGCTCTCCCATAACCATATCCTCCGGTTTGGCTTACAAGTGAGTAGTTGAAGAACAAGGGTGCTGTAGACTATTATAAGATTCCGGTCCGGGCCTCTCAATGCCATAAAGGCCAGGAAGGGGACAAGTATAGGACCGAAGGACGAAATATGGAGCCTTACGAACTCTTTATACGCGAACTGCGTTACGCACTGAACCATCTCTATGAACCCGAGTTGCTGCGTCACAGCCCTCTGCAAGAGTTGATCGGCAGGTCGGACAGACCGCAGGCGTCGCTTGGCGAGTTTTTAACGGGGGCGGTCGAGGCTTTGAAACCCCCGATCAACGAGGCGGCGAATTCGCCCGCCTGGCATGTCTACGAGTTGCTCTACTATCGGTACGTGCAGCGCGCTAGCCAGGGCGATCTGGCTAAGCAGTTGGCGTGCAGCATCCGCCAGGTGCGGCGAGAACAGGCGCATGCGCTCTCTGTATTGGCGGAGAACTTGGCGCGCCAAGCCGGCTATGCGCACAACGAGTGGCCTGTATGGACCGGCGAGCATGCCGCCGCTGCGGACGGCGCCGACGACCCGCTGCGCGATGAGTATGAGGTTACTTTGGCAAGCGGCGAAGGGGCATGTACGGACATCGGCGCGGAGTTGTCGGCGGTCTCCGAGCTGTTGGAGCCTCTGCTTGCTCGTTATGAGGTTTCGTTGCAACTGCCGCCGGACAGCGAGTGCCGGCTCACCTCTATGCCGAGCGTATTCGTGCGCCAGACGCTTATCGGCCTGCTGACACATCTCGTTCCCTCTTGCGCCGACGGCGCCGTGCGGATTGGGGTCACCCAAGAGGACGGGCGCGTGTATCTGCGGATTCATGGTGCAAAGGCCGGCATAGGGCATTGGGCACAGAGCCAGCAGGGCAGTCTGGATGAAGCGCGCTTTTTGCTGGAAATGAACGGGGGCAAGTTGGATATTGCCTCGCAGGGCGATGATTTGATCGCGGTGAAGCTCACGCTGCCTGCTGTCCGGGCGGAGACGGTTTTGGCGATAGACGACAATCGAGATGTCCTGCAACTCTTTACCCGCTATACGGAAGGGACTCAGTTCGCTCTGTTCCCGTGCAGCGACCCGGCATCGGCTTTGCGGCTGGCAAAGGAGCGAAAGCCCCGGATCATCACGCTCGACATCATGATGGCGGGGATTGACGGGTGGCAACTCATGCGCGAATTGCGCGAGAACCGCGCCACGGCGAACACGCCGATCGTCGTCTGCTCGGTCCTGGCGCAGAACGAACTGGCCGAAATGCTGGGCGCAGACGACTTCGTGTGTAAGCCGGTCAGCCGCGAGGCGTATTTGGCCGCGCTGGAGCGTCAGATACGGCAACAGGCGTGACCGTTTGCGCCAATGCGCCAATTACGTCGATCAGTTCCTTGCTCGTGAAGCCGCTTGAACGGGAGAGAGTTAGGCGGCTGGTGATCACCGGCTCGCCAATCGGGTCTTGGGCGGAGGTCACCACGATTCTGATGTCTTGCAGCGCCGGTTCTTGTTTGCGCACAGCGAGCACCTCGAATCCGGTCATATCGGGCATGACCAGATCGAGCAGAACCAGGTCCGGGCGGCGGCTGCGCATGAGTTCGAGCGCGCGTGCGCCGCTGGTTGCGCGCAAGACGGTGTAGTTGCGCTCGTGGGCGGCCAACATGCGGGCGAACAACTGAACAGCCTCATCTTCATCATCCACGATTAGGATCGTGTCCGCGGGCGGATCTAGGCTCGTCACGACGGACAGCAACTCCTCATGCGAAATCGGTTTGATCAGGTAGCCGTCAACGCCCAGGTGAGCGGCGGCTGACGGCGTGCTTGGCGCGGAGCACGCCACAACAGGCAGCCAATAGGGAACGGCTCTGAGCGCCGCCTCCAGGTCGCCCAACTGTGCGGCGTCGGACTGATTGAGAACCGCCATTTGCGCGGTTGTATGGCACAGGTCTGCGACGGCTTCGTCGACAGTCGAGGCTTGGGCTAGTTCCATCTGATCGCGCAAGTGATAGAGCGCCGACGAGTAGAGGCCGCCCTCGGCGTCTATAAAGAGCACGCGCCTGTCGATGGCAGGAAGATCGCGGCGATGGCCGTTTGTGCGATTGCGATGGGCGAAGTCGCGCGATATCCAACGGCCGGGACCGCTCATTTGCTTGGGCGGCGTCTCGATGGGCAGGCTAAAGGCGAAGCGCGCCCCTGCGCCGGGTTTTGACTCCAGCCACATGCGCCCGCCGTGCAGTTCGACGAGTTTGCGGCTGATCGCCAGGCCCAGGCCAGTGCCGCTCTGTTCGCCGCGGTAGGCGATTTCCAGTTGGCGGAAGGGCTCAAAGAGGAATTCTTTTTCCTCCTCCGGAATTCCCGGTCCGGTATCTTCGACGGTGACCACCGCTTCGTTCTTCTCTACCCGGGCGCGTATGGTGACGCCGCCATTTTCTAAGATTCGTCCCGCGTTGCTCAGAAGGTTCAAGATGACCTGGCGGATGCGGGTAGCGTCGCACAGCACTTCGGGCAGGTCCGGCTCTATCTCGGTCCGAATCCACAGATGTTTGGAGTCAAACAGGCTTTGGACGGCCTGGGCGGCTTCGACCGCCAGAGCGGGGATCGAAGCGTAAGACAGCGAAATCTTCATGTAGCCGGCGTCGGCTTTGCTCAGGTCGAGGACGTCGTCGACCAGTTTGGAAAGGTGCAAGGCGTTGCGCTGGATAGCCGAAATATCCGCCAGGAGTTCGGGAGGGAGTCTTCTCCGGTAGGTGAGGGGAGCTTTGGCGATCAAACTGCTGAAGCCGATGATCATGTTGAGCGGCGTGCGCAACTCGTGGCTCACGTTGGCGACGAACGTTTCTTTGGCTTGCCGGGCGTCGTCGACGGCGCGCTGGGTAGCCAAAAGCATGGCGTTCAGGCGGCCCATTTCCTTGTATGCACAGCGCAGTTCCTCGTAAGCCTGATTCAATTCTTCTTGGCGGTCTCTGCTTTCCTCAAGCATCTTGCGCGCGGCGGAATAGTGGTACCAAGATTCCGCCGTGGCCGTGCGCAAGGGGCGGAGCGCCGCTCCGACCAGCGCGATTCCGCACCAGATGGCGATAAGCGCAATGTCGAGCGACTCGAAGCCATAGTACGCGGGTTGCAGAACGAAAAGCGCAATCAACAGTACGGAGACGATTGCTCCCCAGGCAAAACCCGACCACCACCCCAAGTAGATGGTTGCGAGAAGGCAAGGCAGAGCGAGCAGCGTCAAGGCTGCGGGCAATTGGAAAAGAATGCTGCCCAACACGATGACCAAGCTCGTGCCCAACGTGACAATCCATGCGCCATAGGGGTAGCGCAGACGGAGGCGCCAAGCGGCGAATGAAACCATACAAAGGGCGATTCCCATGATGTCGCGGCGTCGAATGACTTCGGCGTCATGTGTGACCCACAGGAAGATTACGGCAGCCGCCAAAAAGAGACCGATGGATATGAGCGGAAACGAGCTGTTTTGAAGCCCGCGCAGGTATGTTTGCAGCAGCGCGTTTTCGTCATCCACCAGCGTGTCCGTATGCGGGGATTTCGACGGTGTGGGGATTTCGGAAAGATGTGTCATGGCAGTTTCTGGGCGAAAATGAGCGATCTAGGAGACGACGTACGGTCCGGCGCACGCCTTAGTTGATTCTACTACCGGCTATGCGATTAGGCGAACAGAGGGCGGTCAGGACGCTTCTCGGCAGAGCGGCCTGCGGCTTGGCGCTACTTCGCCGGGTTTGATATACTCCCAGCAAGAACAGCCCCATTTCACACCGGTCGCAGATGACCGGCGAGCGATTTTTGTCCAAGCTGATCCCCGCGCTACGGCGCTCCACACGAACGGCAAACCAGCTATGCAACGACCGAAAATCTGCGTTGTCGGCGCATCGAATATCGATCTTGTCAGCTACGCCCCGCGCCTGCCCAAGTTGGGCGAGACGATTCCCGGCACGCGCTTCCAGATGGGCTTCGGCGGCAAAGGCGCCAATCAGGCCGTGATGGCCGCGAAGCTCGGCGGAGACGTGGCGATTGTAACCAAGGTAGGTCAGGACATCTTCGGCGATGATACGCGCAAGAACTTTGCCAAGTACGGCATCGATACGACCTATGCCTTCGCTACCGCCGACTCGTTTACCGGCGTGGCGCCGATCTGGGTCGAGGAGAGCAGCGGCAACAACGCCATCATCGTGGCGCTGGGCGCTAATGACCTGCTTAGTCCGGCGGACGTGGAGCAAGCCCGTCCCGCGCTGGAGGCGGCCCAAGTGGTCGTCTGCCAATGGGAGTTGCAACTGGATACGGCGCTGGCGGCGCTGCGCATCGCACGCGGGGCGGGCGTGATGACGATCTTCAACCCGGCGCCGGCGCGCAGTTCGCTGCCCGACGAGGCCTACGCACTAAGCGACATCTTCTGCCCCAACGAGAGCGAAACCGAACTGCTGACCGGCATGCCGGTCGCGACCATCGACGAGGCAGCCGCAGCCGGGCGCGAATGCCTGGCGCGCGGCGCTGGCAACGTCATCCTCACCCTGGGCGAGCGCGGCAGCCTGTTGGTGACGGCCGAGCAGACGGCCCATGTGCCCGCGCCCCAGGTGCGCGCCGTCGACACCACCGGCGCGGGGGACGCCTTCGTGGGCAGCCTCGCCTATTTCCTGGCCGCGGGCAAGTCGCTCACCGACGCCATCGAGCGCGCCAACCGCATCGCGGCCATCAGCGTGCAGGCCCCCGGCACGCAAAGCAGCTTCCCGGACGCAGCCGACCTGCCGTCCGAGTTGCTGGCCGGCTGAACGACGCGAGCTAAGCGATACAAGAGAAAAGACGCAGAGCAGGATCAAGTCACTGCTCTGCGTCTTGTTTGTATGCAGTTTCAACTTGCCGCATGACTTAGGCGGCGAAAAGCCTCCACACCTGCGCCACAACAAACGTGACCAGGAACCCCATCGCCAGCGGCAGGAGCGCGGCCACCGCGGTCCATTTGGCGCTGCCCGATTCGCGGTAGATGGTGTAGATCGTGGTGCTGCACGGGTTATGGATCAGGCTGAAGAGCATCAGGTTGACGCCGGTCAGCAGCGTCCATCCGCCCGCCTGCAGGATGGAATAAGTGGCGTTCTGGTTCGCCGTCTCGAAGATGACGCCTGCGCCTGCGCCGGCATCGTGCATGCCGGTTGCCAGCACGGTCAGCATCAACACGGTGGGTATGACGATCTCGTTGGCCGGAATGGCGACGATATAGGCGACCAGGATCACGCCGTTGAGGCCGATAAGCAGGCCGACGGGGTTGAGGAAGCCGATCATGTGCTCGGCGATGCTCGGCCCGCCGATGTGGATGTTGGCGATCAGCCAGATGACTGCGCCGGCGGGCAGGGCAAAGACCACCGCGCGCCACAGCACATAGAGCGTGCGGTCGATGATCGAGGTGTAGATCGTCTGCAAGACGCGCGGCGGGCGATAGGGGGGCAATTCCAGGCTGTAGGCGCTGGCTTCGCCCTTGAGCACCGTGCGCGAGAGGCCGGCGGAGACCAGGAAGGTCAACAGAATGCCGAGCATGGTCACGCCGACCACCGCTGCGGCTGAGATCAGACCGGCCAGGTGTGCGGGGGCCAGCGCGCCGACGAAGAGCGAGGCGATGAGGATCTGCGTAGGCCAGCGCCCGTTGCACAACGCGAAGTTGTTGGTGATCATGGCGATGAGGCGCTCGCGCGGGCTGTCGATGATGCGCGTCGCCACCACGCCCGCGGCATTGCAGCCAAAGCCCATCATCATGCTGAGCGACTGCTTGCCGTGCGCGCCGGATTTGCGGAACAGGTTATCCAGGTTGAAGGCGACGCGCGGCAGGTAGCCGGCATCTTCCAGCAGCGTGAACAGCGGGAAGAAGATCGCCATCGGCGGCAGCATTACGCTCACCACCCAGGCCGTGGTCAAGTACATGCCGTCGATCAACAGGCCGCTCAGTTGCCAGGGCAGGCCGATGCCGTCCGCCAACTGCTTGAGCGCAGGGTGGCCCCAGTCGACCAGAATGGCGGCAAGCCAGCGCGACGGGTGGTTGGCGCCGGCGATCGTGATCCAAAAAACCAGCGTAAAGAGCAGGATCATGAGCGGGAAACCCCAGCGCCGGCTGGTGACGATGCGGTCGAGGGTGCGGTCCAGGGCCAGGCGCGGGGATGTCCCCGGCCGGGTGACGACATCGTCGGCAATGGTCGCGGCCTCGGCGTAGGCGGCCTCGACGATTTTCTCGTGGAAGTCGCCGCTGATCTGCCAGCGCAGCGCCTGGGCTGTGGACAGGATGTCGTCCGGCTGTAAGCCGTCTGAGGAAAGTTGCGCAGAATTTGCGGTTGTAGCGGTCATCGGGCCATCTCCAATTCTACCGGTTGCGCGGTTTCCATCGGGACCGGCGCGCCGCGGGCCAGGTCGCCCAGCTCGCCGTTGCGCAAGGCCGCGGTGATGCTTTCGTCGCCGTCGAGTAGACGCAGGGCCACCCAGCGTGCGTTAGGCAGGCCGGGGTACAAGGCGTGTATCTGGCGCACGAGCGTGGACACGGCGTGCTTCAGGGCGGGCGGTTCGTTGCGCAGCCGCCGAGGCTTGCAAACGGTGCGTCCGGTCGCCACATCTGCAACTGCGGCGAGCAGTTCGGACAGCCCCTGGCGATAGCGGGCGGCGGCGGGAACGACGGGCACGCCCAGCCGTCGGGCCAGGGCGCGGTCGTCAACTTCGAGCCCGTGCCGTCGCGCCTCGTCCATCAAATTTAGGCAGATGACAACCCGGTCGGTGATTTCGAGTACCTGGAGCGCCAGGTTGAGATTGCGTTCCAGTTGGGTCGCATCGACCACGACAATGGTCACGTCGGGCTGGCCGAAGAGGATGAAATCGCGCGCCACCTCTTCGTCGGGGCTGGAGGCAAGCAGGGAGTACGTGCCGGGCAGGTCGACGAGCTTGTAGCGATGGCCGTCGTACTCGAAGCCTCCTTCGGCGCGGGTGACGGTCTTGCCCGGCCAGTTGCCAGTGTGTTGGCGCAGGCCGGTGAGGGCGTTAAAAACGGTGCTCTTGCCCACGTTCGGGTTGCCGGCTAGGGCGACGACATAGTCCCAATCGCTCATGTCGACGCCGAGGCGCAGAAGGTTGCCTGCGTTGTGCACCGGGCAGGTTTCGCAGGCGGAACGGGTGCGGGTGATTTTTTGTTCGGTCATATGGTTTCCCCTGTCGGGTGTTCGATATCAATCAGGCGCGCTTGCTGTTTGCGCAAGGCGATGAGCGCGCCGCGAATGCGGTAGGCAACGGGATCGCCGCTAGGGCTGATGAGTTCGGCTGTGACCTTTGTGCCGGGCAGGATGCCGAGGTCGAGCAGGCGGCGGCGCTCCATCCCGCGGCAGCGAGAAGAAAGGCGGAGCACCTTTGCCGATTCGCCCGGCTGCAGGCTGTCCAGGTGACGCGAAGGCGTGTCGTCGACCGCTTCGGCTGCGGGCAGCGGG
Source organism: uncultured Caldilineaceae bacterium (assembly GCA_964649875.1). Classification (GTDB taxonomy): domain Bacteria; phylum Chloroflexota; class Anaerolineae; order Caldilineales; family Caldilineaceae; genus JASGTU01. The sequence continues at coordinate 6,897 of CAZYSJ010000050.1, read as the reverse complement.
CGCACCGACACGTTGGCGGCGGCGATAGGCGCCAGCACATGCTCCTTGCCGTCCGCCCAGAAGCGCACGCGCGTAGGGGTCGTTTCGAGCACTTGCAGGCGCATGCCCGGATAGAGGCCCTCCGCCATTAACTGGGCGTAGACGGCTTCGGGCTCATCCTCCAGGTGGACAATCTGCAGCGGCTTGTCCGGCGCCATGCCGTTGAGCGGTTTGCCGCCGTGATAGACCAGATCCCCCTCTGCGGTGGGGATGGGGTCGCCGTGGGGATCGTGCATTGGGTGGCCAAGCTCACTCGAAAGGGCGGCGAGATCGTCCTCGGAGAGGGAGTGCTCGGCCCAGTCGGCGCGCTCGTGCCATTCGCTTTCGGCAAAGCCGGTCTTTTCGGCGAGGTAGCGTTCCCACAGGCGATGGGCGCGCAGCACGTTGAGCGCATAGGTCTCGCCTTCGGGCGTGAGGCGGATGTCGCCGTTGGCCAGTTGGACGAGTTCAAGCTCGGTGAGGCGCTCGACGAGCCGGGCGGCGCGGTCGGCGGAGATGCCGGCGGCTCCGGCTAAGCTCTGGAGAGTCGGCTTGCGCTGGTGCAGCCGCGCGCCGTATAGGTGTTTGAGCGCATCCTCGATCAGCACGCGCTCGTCGAGGCGCCGGGCGCGACGCCGGCGGGCAAAGAGACCCGATCCCGGCCAGAAAACCAGGGCCAGGAGAACGGCGATGAGGGCGAGGATGAGGAGGGCGATGAGCGGTTGAACAAGAGGCGGCTGTGTCATATTCGAGTCTGCTTTTCTAGTTCCGATCTTGCTTCTGTAGTCGGTTTAACTGCACCAGGTTCAGCATATGTGAAGGTGCGCCAAAAACGAAAAGCCGTGAAGTCTAATCATGGCATTAATCGTAGCACACATTATTTTTAGTGTCAACTAACATTTTGCGTAAGAATGCGCCCCGGAATTTTGGCGCACGCGTTAAGCCCGCGCGTACGCCATGAATTCGGGGACGGAGCCTTTGAGCGCGCACATGGGGAACGCATCCCGCGCAGAGACCGTGCGTCTCTTGTACGGGCTTTTTGGCCGTTCTGTGAGATTCTTCAGCTCGCTCACGCTCGCTTCAGAATGACAGACGCTTGGCGGTTAAACCGCTGAACGCGCGGCGAGAAAGAAGGGATGCTGCGAGACGGCCGCGTGCGCGCTAGGGGCGGCGCGCCTATGCGAGAGGGGTTCGTCTGGCGGCTTTAGGTGGCAGGGACGCGGGTCGGCTCGCCAGTTTCTTGGGGCGGGCTTTGCGAGTGGACAGCGTGGTCGCCCACGATTTCGCCGTCCGCCAGCGTGATGCGCCGCGAGGTGCGCTCGGCCAGTTCTTCGTCGTGCGTGACCATGAGGATGGTCTTGCCCTGGCGAACGAGGTCTTCAAACAGCTTAAAGACCGAATCGGCGGAGCGGGTGTCGAGGTTGCCGGTCGGCTCGTCGGCGACGATCAGCGGCGGGTCGTTGGCCATGGCTCTGGCGATGGCGACGCGCTGCTGTTGGCCGCCGGAGATTTCGCTGGGCAGCTTGTGGGCTTCGTCCGCCATGTCCACTTGGCGCAAGAGGTCGAGCGCGCGCTCTTCTCGTTCGCTCAGCTTGAACATGTCGCAGAAGTCCATGGGCAGCATGACGTTTTCGATGCAGGAGAGCATGGGGAGAAGCTGGAAGAACTGGAAGATGACGCCGATGTTGCGCCCGCGCCATTCGGCCATCGGTCCTTCCGCTAGTTTGTGGATGGCCGTGTCGGCGATGTAGATCTCGCCGGCGGTAGGCCGGTCGATGCCTGTGATCATGTTGATCAGGGTGGATTTGCCGCTGCCCGATTTGCCGACCACCGCCACAAATTCACCGGCGCCGATGGAAAGGTCGACGTCGCGCAGGGCGATGAACTCGCCGGCGGGCGTTTGATAGGACTTGAGGATGCGTTCCAGGCGGATCAGGGGCAAGCGGCCATTGGCGCGCCGTCCGTTGGCGGCGATTTCACTCATCGCTAACTCACTCATAGCTGAGGACCTCGCGCACGGTAAGCTGTGAGGCGTGGCGCGCCGGCAGGTAGCTTGCCATAAACGCCAGCGCCAGCACGATAAACAGCCAGAGGATGGCCCCTCCCACGGAGAAGATGTAGCTGGGCGCGGCCTGGAGCAGAACCATGCCCACGGTCATGGTCAGGAAGCGACTGGCGGGCAGCGCGATCAGCCCCCCGATTGCCCAACTGATCAGGCCGATGATCAGGCCTTCGATCAGAACAATGCGCAACACGGAGTTGTTGGAGGCGCCGATGGCGCGCATGACGCCGATCTCGCGGGTGCGCTCCATGACGTTGATGCTCATGGTGCCCATCAGCCCCAGGCCGCCGACGATGCCCAGGAGCAAGGCCATAGAAAGCAGAAAGGCGATTAGAACGTCGAATATGGTATTGATGGTCGTGCGCAGCTGGTCGATGGTTCCCATTTGATCGACGCGAAAGCCGCCGTTGCGATAGGCTTGTTCGATCTCCTGACCCATGGCGAGTTGGCCGGCGGACGAGCGATCGTCCAAGCGAACGAGCGATACTTGGGCGCGGTCCACCTCGTTGGTGACGTAGGCGAAATAGTTGAAGTTGGCGAAAGCATTGGCGCCTGTGAGGATGCCGCGCACAATGCCGACCACGACCCAGTCGGTCTCTTTGCCGTTGATGTTCAGGGTGATGACGCTGCCCACGCCTACATCTTCTTCGTCGCGCAGCGCGTCGGTATTGAGGACGATGGCGTTGGCGTCGTCCGGGTCGAGCCAGCGGCCCTCGACGATGATGGGGTGGAGCATGGTGGTGTCGGGCTCAGGCGCATAGACGATGATGGCGTCGCTTTCGCTGTTATCCGGGCGAATGCGGCGCGCCGTACCAAAGCCCCATGTTTCTACGGCGTCGATGCCGTCCACATTCTCGAGTTGTTGGGTGATGCGGTCGGTGCGATAGGCTCGGCTAAAGACCACCTGCACGTCGTAGTCGAAAAAGGAGAGGGCGTCGTCCATCGTCTGTTGGAGCGAGGCGCGGATGCTGAAGATGGCGATGAAGATGACGCTGGCGAGCGACAGGGTGATCAGGGTGAGCGAGAGCCGCGCCTTGCGGCGGAAGGTGTTGCGGATCGAGATTTGCATGGGGCGGCCCATAGGCGCGATGCGCCGCAGGCCGACGAGAATGCGGTCGAGCAGGCTGTGGCCGAAGTGGCCTTTGCCCAGGCCGATTTCGCTGATGGCTTCGCGCACGGTGACGCGCACGCCGCGCAGGATCGGCCAGAAGGCGGCGAGCAGCGGCGCGGCGATGGCGATCACGCTCTGCACGATGACCACCTGCGGCTCCGGGCGCAGCCCTTCGACGTCGAAATTGAGCATGCCGGAGAAGATGTAGGCCAGGCCGGCCGCGCCGAGGCTCCCCAGCGGGATGGCGATCAGCAGGGCAAGGATGCCGAACAGCAGCGACATGACGAGATACATGACGGTGATCTGCCCGGCGCGCGCGCCGATGGCCTTCATGATGCCGATCTGGCGGACATGCTGCGTGAGGATGGCGGAGAGCGTGTTGACGATCAGGAAGGCGCTCAACCCGAGCGCCAGCACGCCGATGCCGCCCAAGATCAGCGAGAAAGCGTCCAGAAAGTTTTGTGCGGGGTGCTCCCCCGGCGTAAAGACGAGTGCGAAGAGCACATTCACGCCGCTGCTTTCCATGCGCTTTTCAATCAGCTTGGCGACTTCGTTGACGTGATCCATGTCCATCTTGTTTTCGGACACGACGAAGACCAACTGGTTGTAGTCGCGCGGCTCGTCCAGCCAGGCCAGCGTCTCGAAGTCGATATAGCCGTAGCCCGCCCCGTTCATGAAGGCGGGAAGCTGCGACATATCGTGGACGGAGCCGGCGATGCGCATGGTGCGCTGCTTGCCGGAAGGCGACTCGACCAGCAGCGTGTCGCCGATGTCTACGCCGCCCAGGCCGAGCGAGGCGGCGAACGAGGCGCGTTCGAGCAGCAGTTCGCGCGACGGCGGCGGGTATTCGCCGTTTTCGGGCTTGATGATGTTGATGGTGATATCTTCGTAGTCGGGGATGGCCGTGACGGTGAGATTGCGCCATTCGTCGCTATCGGGCGTGCGAAAGCGGAGGTTGACGCTGCGCCGCGCTTCGGCCTGGGCGACCTGGGGCAGCGCCTCGACGGCTTCGACCATCCTATCGTCGAAGGTGTTGAAGGTGTAGAGCGTGGCGCTGGCCGGGTTGATCGCGGTGTAGGCGTCGGGCAGGTTGCGGTCGACGATGATCTGCGCGCCCATCACCATGCCGATGGCGCTGACGCCTACGGCAATGGAGAGAAGCACGAGGATGGTGCGCGTCTTATTGGACCAGAGGTCGCGAAAGACCTTGAGCCAGCGCGGGGCGATCCATGACACGTCGGGTTACTCCTCGGTCAGAATCGTCACAGAGGCCGTCATGTTCCAGCGCAGGCGTTCGTCGTGGGCGTCGGGTGCGATGGTGGCAGTATAGGTGATGTCGCCCTGTTTGTTCTCGCCCAGGGGCTTGATGCGCACAACGGTCCCCGTCAGTTCCAGATCGGGCAAGGCGTCGACGGTGATGCGGGCGCGGTCGCCTTCTTGGACATAGACGACGTTGATCTCGGTGAGGTCGTCGGTTTCGATGACCCACGCCGACTGGTCGGCCAGCCGCGCCACCGTCGCGCCGGCGACAACTTGTTCGCCGATTTCCACGTCGAGCGAAGCGATGGTTCCGGCGAAAGGCGCGCGCAACTCGGCGTCTTCGAGTTCAAGTTGGCGCTGCATCAGTGCGGTCTGCGCCTGGACCAGGTCGGCTTCGGCGGCCTGGATGGTTTCCGTGCGTGCGCCGGCGCGACGCAGGGACAGCTCGGCTTCGGCCTGGCGCACCTGCGCTTCGGCTGCGGCGATGTCGCTTTCGGTAGCCGGGACGAGGGCCCGGTCGAGGTTGGCGCGCGCTTGTTCAACTTGGGCCTGGGCGTTGGCGATTTCGTTGTCCTTTGCCCCTTCCACGACCAGGTTGTAGCGCGCTCTGGCGGCCTCGTAGTTGTTGGTCGCCCGCTCCAGCTCCGCCGCTTGAGGGAGGGCCCCAACGCTGGGGTTCCATTTAACCAAGTCATAGGCGCTTTGCGCCTGGCGGAGCACGGCTTCGGCATTCTGCAGATCGGCCAATGCCTGGATGAGCTGGGCGTCGTCTGCGCCCTTGAGCAGTTCGGCCAGGTTGGCCTCGGCGGCGGTGAGGGCGGCCTGCGCCGCGACAACGTCTTCCGGTCGCGAACCTTCGACCAACTTAGCCAGGTTGGCGCGCGTCAAATCGACGGCGGCTTCGGCCGCGGCCAGTTCTTCGCTTCTGGCCCCGGCCTTGAGTTCGCTGATGCGGGCTTGGGCGCTGCGCACCTGGGCTTCGGCCTGGGCGATGGCGATGGCCTGGCGATCATTGTCGAGGCGGGCGAGGAGTTGGCCCGCTTCGACCGTTTCGCCTTCCTGCACGAGCACTTCCGCCACCGTGCCGGAGGCGCGCAGGCTCAAGTCTGCATAACGCACCGGCGCTACAACGGCGTCGACGATGACTTGCGGGCTGGTCTGAACGACGGGGAGGGGCGTGGGGGTGGCGCCCGCCTGGTCGCCGCCAAACATGGCGGTGAAGCCCCCCTGCGAGTTGACGACGGCGAATCCGGCGATGCCGACGATGATGATTCCGACTAGAATGATGATCCATTTCCGCATCGGCGATATGCTTTCGTATGACTAGATTGCTTGATCTAGATCACTTGACAAGGACACACGAGCCGGTTGCTGACGGTCTAGTCCAGTCAGATCCGGTCAAGCGAGTTCGGAGGCGGGTGAGGGGGACGTCCGCCAGTTCGTGTTATACTGCGCCATATTGCACGCAATACGCAAAAACGGCCTAAAGGTTGCAGCAACCGGGCGGGTTGCCGCGTCGCGCCAAGCGGGGGGATTGACCGGTCGCGTGTCGTTTAGATGAACGATGCGATCTCCTCGATGGGCTTCTTGGCGATGACTGGCATTTGGGCATCATCGGCCGGATAGCCGGTCACCACGAGCAGATAAGGCCGCTCATGCGCGGGGCGGTTCAGGATGCGGGTCAGGAAAGCCATCGGGCTAGGGGTATGGGTGAGCGTGGCGAGGCCGGCATGATGGAGCGCGGTGATGAGGACGCCCACGGCGATGCCGACCGATTCGGCGACGTAATAGTGTTTGACTTTGCCCCCGTCAGGCCCTATTGAGAAAGGCTGGGCAAAGACGGCGATGAGGTAGGGCGCTGTCTCTAGAAACGGCTTGTTGGCGTCTGTGCCCAATGGGGCGAGCGCTTTGAGCCATTCCGCTGTGGCGCGGCGGTTGTAGAATTCGCGTTCTTCCTCTTCGGCGGCGAGGCGGATGCGGCGCTTGGTTGCCGGGTCGCCGACCACGGCGAAGTGCCAAGGCTGCTGGTTGGCGCCGCTGGGGGCCGCCCCGGCCGCGGCGATGCACTGCTCGATGAGCGAGCGCGGAACGCTGCGGGCAGAGAAATTGCGCACCGAGCGGCGGCGGCGCATCTCGGCATAGAATTCAGCGGCGCGCGCCGTCATCTCTTCGACGGAGTATTCTTGGTAGTCGACTAATGGCATGAATCGTGTTTGATCCACGAGCTTCCTTCATAGAGGGTAGGCGTTGCAGTTTAGGTCAAGAATGACTCCAATCCACAGGGTACAGTGCGGAAAGCGAGCATTCGCCTTTTTTCGCACCGAACGGGCTGACCTGGTCGGGAGCAGGGCGCGAGAAACACGCGAGAAACAGATTAGCTTGCCAAAAAGCGCCTTTCCGATTATAACAAAATGTACAGGAAATCCAAGCTTTCGGCTGCGCGCGA
>CAZYSJ010000049.1:0-31145 GCA_964649875.1 uncultured Caldilineaceae bacterium | reverse complement strand
CGGCGACATGATGGATCTGGCGCGTGAGTTCAATGCCGCCCATCAGCCCGATGGCCCCGCTCGCCCACGCTGCATCCGCGTACTTCTGCGGGATGCCGGTCACTGTCAGGACTGTAAAGGTCAGCAGCAGCAAGATATGCTCGATCCGGTGCGAGATATTGAAGCGAAAATAAGTCCGCTCGTGTTCGCTCATTCTCGGCTCCGCTTCCTCTGTCCGCGCCGTTCCCGCACTTGCCGGTAGACATCCGTGCCGATAAAGAGCGCGAAGCCTCCAAGCGTGACCGGGATGACGATCATATAGAACAGGTCGACGAAATAGACCAGCGGGTTATGCTCTAGTGAGGGCTGGTAATGGCTGGTCCATGCATCGGAGAAATTGGCGGTGGCGTCCGGGTGGCACTGCTGGCATGTCACCAACAAGTTCTCCTTCATGATCTGCGAGTTCTCTTCGGTCGCCGGCAGGATGTTATGCACGCCGTGGCAGTCGTAACAGACTGCGGTATTGACCGGCTGATCCGGCGACTGTTGCTCAAACAGCATCACCGTCGTGCCGTGGAAGTCCGCCACATAGGTGTCAAACACGTCGGTGGAAATGCCGTACTGAGCCATCAACTCCTCGTCGGCATGGCACTCTGCGCACAACTGCGGCGAATTGAGCCGGAACTGCGTCGTCAGCGGGTTCTCGATGTCATGTACGCCGTGGCAGTCGATGCAGACGGGCACATCCGGGTTGTCTTCGCCCAGCAAGGCGGCCCCATGCACGCTGTGGGCATACTGGTCGTTGATGGCCGAGTGGCAAGCGCCGCAGGTTTCGGAGATGCGCTGCCGCGGTTCGTTGGGCGTCTGCACCGCATGATAGCCATGGCAGTCGGTGCACGTCGCCGCGTCGAGGTTGCCTTCGGCGATTTTGGCAAAGTGAATATCATGCGGCTGCTTTTCCGCGATATCCGTATGGCACGCGCCGCACAAGTCGGCCTTCTCCAGCTTCCACTCGCGCAGCGAGCCCGCCGTCACCGCGTCATGCGGAAAGCCCTGCTCCTGAATCTCGCGATGGCAATCCGTACACTGCAGCGGAGAATAGGCCACGCCCTGGATCTCCCTGTCTCCATGCACCGAGTCGACGATCATCTGCGGGTCTACGTGCAGGGGGAGCGTCTCGCCCGACGGCAGCACGGCCTCGCCGTCGAGCAAGCTGTGACAGGTCTTGCACAACGCGTCCTCCGTCAAGGCGACATCGCTGTGGCAGGTCTGGCAAGTTTGCTCGGCGGAGAAATTGGCGACGATCTGTTCGTGCGTCTTCTGCACGACCGGGTCGGCATACGTCTGGTGGCAGCCCTGGCAAGTCCCGACCGGATCGGCGGCCATGCTCGCCACAGGCGCAACCTCGTGTCCCCCGTGACAGTCCGTGCAGCCGGGCAAATTGGGGTTATCCTTTGCCAGCAGGTGGCCGGGGTTATGGGCTTCAATCGTCGTGTGACAGCTCTCGCAATTCTGCGCAATATCCGCCTCGAACTCCGCCCGGTCCACGGCCGGGTTGGGTTGATGCGGGAAGCGGTAGCGATCGCGGCTTGCATGGCAGTCCGTGCAATAGACTGACTCGGCGGCGTGCGCGCCATGCACCGACTCCGACAGCGGCGCCAGGTCGATGCCCAACTGAATCGTCTCGCCCGACGGCAGCGTAATTTCGTCCTCATTATCTACGTGGCAAAGCTTGCAGGCTGTGTCGGGCGGGGCTGCCTCCTGGGCCTGCGCCGGAGTCGCCGTCAGGCAACTCCACACAAGGACCGCTCCCGCGATGAGCAGCAGCTTGCCTATTCCTCTGAGAATTGGCGCGCCACGCAAGATTTCGGCGCACCGGCTTGTATCCATTGAATCACCCACTCCAGTTCACCCGCTCCAGTTCATGAGGCGTCGGGCAGTTGGGGCGGCCTTGCCGCAATAATCAAGCCAAATTTGCATGCTTCGGATACGCGCCCATTCGCCTACCGTTGGCGATTCAGGCTGCCGGCCGTCTCCCGGTCATGGTAACCGGTCGCCGCCTCAATTAACTGCTCATCCGGCAGTCCGCCGCCGCGGCCATTCTCATTATGGCATCCCTTACAGGTGGAATCCAGCGTCAAATAGGGATGCGCCTCGGCGCCGTCGTCCGTGAACTGCGAGAGAGCCTGTGCGTTGATCACCATCATGTGGGTGCGCACATCGCCTGTGAACAGCGCCGCATCGCCCGTCGCATTTTTGATGATGGCCGGCATGTGACAGTCGACGCAACTGGCGTGACGCCGGTCGCTGATCTTTTGGTACTGCGCAGCCTCGAAGTGACAACTTTCGCACTCGACCTCAATGCCCGGCGCGCGTTCATACTTGACGGGCGCATGCGGGTTATGGCAATCGACGCAGCGCATCACGCTTTTCTTGCCGGGGAACAGATCGCCGTAGCTGTCGTGGTGTTGGATAAAGCCGTCGCCCGCAACCAACTCCTCGGCCTGTCCGAGCGAATGACACTGGTTGCACGACTCCGGATCGCGGTCGATGGTCATAGCGATGCGGTAGGGATCGTTGACGTGGTCGCTGCCCGGCCCGTGGCACGCCTCACAGCCGACGCCGTCCTCCGCCCACGTGCCGGCCAAGCCCGGCAAGCCGTCTTGGTTGCCCGTAGAAACATAGCCGGTTGTGTGGCAAGAGCCGCAGTCGTAGGGCTTCTCTTCGCCCGCATGATAGGCGACCCACTCGTCGCCCATATCGACGCTCCGGTTATAGAGGTTAAACTGCGTCTTGGCGTTTGCATCCCCGGTAATCAGATAGCCCTGCTTGTCGATGAAGCGGGCTTTCCAGGCATAGCCGCCCACCACATAGAGGATGTCTTCCCACGTATAGCCTTCCGGCGGGGCGGGAACCTCGGAGAACGGGTATTCCGGCGGCTGACCGTCGATTACCTTGTTCAACTGGTAGGGATGGCCGGTCTGCATATACGAGCCATAAAGCCCCTCGTGACATTCGCTGCACGCTGCGGACCCGACATAGGTTGGCGGCTGATAATCTCGCCCTGGCTGGCCGGCAGGACCGGCAGGCCCCGGTTCGCCGGCAGGACCGATCGGTCCGGTTGGCCCCGGCGGGCCGACGGGACCGGGATCCCCTTGGGGGCCGGGCGGGCCTTGCACGCCGGCGCAAGCTGCTAGCATTAGGACGACGCCCAGCAATGCCGCCATTGCGATTAGTCGCCTCATACCGTCCCCCTTCTTTCCTCGCATCGCCACAACTCTGTTGTTTGCTCTAGTGCTTGCTGATTGTCTGTTGATTATGATTGCGCTGTCCGGCGTACGGGACCGTGCCAAACGGCATCTCGCCGCCTGCGAGAGGAAGTAAAAAACGTCTGATCGGGCCGACAGGCCCTACAGGAGGAACCGCTTACATGTACGCCGCAGTGATGCGCTGTAGATAGGCGCTTTAGTTAGAAGGAGTCTAAGCGCTTTTATCGATCATGTCAAACTCGGTTTTAGCGACCCCGCTCGGGCAAGCGGCCCTCAATCTCCATCAGTTTGCCCTTAATCTGCGCCCGTTGCGCCCGCCATTCGTCCTCGCCGACCTCGCCCAACGCGTGCAGGTCATCCAGCCGCGCCGCCCTCTGCACCAGGTCATCGCGCTGGCGGCGCAGATTCTCCGGCGCCTCGCTGCTCTCTAAGCGGCCTGCGCGCCAAGACCAGGCCACGACGCCCGCCAGCGCCGCGCTCACCGTCAACCCCATCGCCCAAGCCATCCACGGCGCGAAAGGCTCTACCGGGCGCGCCGCGCCGCTGCCTGATGCGCCGCCCGCGGCTGTCGCCCCGCCCATGGCGCGCGGGTCCGGATCGCCGCTGCGCAACAGGCCGGACAGGCTGAGCGCCAACGGGCCGGCCATAAGCTGCTCGGCGCGCCATAGCTGATAGCTCACGCCCTGGAAATCCTGCACGCCCGTATTGGTCAGATCAGACGCCTCAATCGTCAACCCCGGCAAGTCCGCCGCCAGCATGTTGAGCAAAGCGACCGGGTACAAGAACTCTTGCTCCAGCGTAAGGCTGGAACCCTCGTAAGGCAGCGCATACTGCATGACGATCTGCTTGGTCGCCGCGCCGGGCACAAGCGGCGTCGTGTCGTAGATCAGCCCGCCCACCTCTCTGAAGCGATCGCCCAGCGCGCCGTTCTCGAAAGTCAGTTCCACCGCCTCTGCCGGCACATGAAAAGCAACCGTCACCGGCTCGTCGACGCCCGCGGCCTGCTCGCCCACAAAGGTGCGGTCGCCGGTATTGCCGAACTCCAACACCTGCAGGACGATGAGCGCGCCGGGCTGCGAGTCAAGAATCCAATGCACTCGATCCAGCACGACTCCGCCCGGATCGTCGGTCGTCTCAAAGAGGGTGACAACCGTCTCGGCTTCGGGCTGCTCTGCGGTCAAGGTCACGATGGGGCTGCTATAGCGCACCCCGGCGGAGGAAGCCGACGCCAGATAGACCACGTTCGGATCGACCGCCAACCCGCTAAACTCGAACCGTCCATCTGCGTCGACGGTCGTCGTCAGCGCAGCCATCGGCTGAAAATCGGCAAACGCCTCCAGCGTCACGGTGACGCTCTCGACCGCCGGCCCGTCCGCCGTCCCCTGCACCACAGCCCCGCGGATCACGCCGGCGCCGGGGCGCAAACCCGACTCCCAGGCCGGCGCATAGCTGAAGGCGCGCACATATTCAAGTACGGCGCGCTGTTCGGCCAACGTCCACTCTTCGCCGATCTCCGGGTGCGCCGCCTGCCAGCCCGCCATCCAGTCCGCCTGGCTCTTGGTCATGGCGTAGACGACGTCCGAAAAATCGGGGAGCTGCTCCGCAGCCTCCGGCCCATCGCCGGCGCCGCTTTCGCCGTGACAGCTTGCACAGCTCGCTGCGTAGAGGTCCGCGCCCAGCGCATGCTCTTCTTGGTTGGTGTGCAGGCTCCAGGCATAAACCGTCGTATGCCAGATCTCGCCGTCGGTCAGTTGGTTTTGCCACGGCGGCATCAGCCGCTCCAGCCAGCCGAACTTAGCCGTGTGGAAAAGCTCGGCAGGGCTGCGCTCCCACACCGCATCCGGATCGGCAAACGCTGTGGGCGGCCCGGGCAAGTCGGCTGCTGCCGGACCGTCGCCCATGCCCAACAACCCGTGACAGGGCGCGCAGTTCTCCTGATAGGAGCCAATGCCCAGACGGGCGGACGGAATGCCGTCCGGGACCGCAACCTGCTCGATGTCAAAGTCGGGGCGCTGCTCTTGGGCCAACAGCGGCGACACATGCGCCAGGGCGACGATCGCCGCCGCGACAAGCGCGCTCACACCGTACAGGGCAAGCGCAGCCGGTTGCGAAGCGGCGCGGCGCCGGCAAAGAATTTTCTCAATACGCGACCAAAATCGCATGGCGGGCGACCTTTAGGGACTATATAGGATGCGTGAATACAGAGGAAACAAACGGCGCAAAGAGCACGAGCGGGCGCGCCGCGTTAGCGCGACGACTCGACAAAGACCTCTTCCGGCTCTTCTTCATACCGGCTTGGGCATTTGAGCAGCAAGGTCTCAGCCTGGAACGTGCCGTCGGCGAGCAACTCGCCCTCGACAATCGCAGAAGCGGCCCGTTGGAAGTTATCCGGCCGCGGGCCATAGAAGACTATAGGAAGCTGGGCGCCGTCTTCATCGCTGATGGCAAAGCGCAGCGTAATCTCCTGGGGATTCCAATCCTCGCTGCCGTCCACCACCGTGCCGCTGACGCGCACGCGTTCGCCGACGATGCCCGGCGTCTTTTCCGCTAGTTCGGTCACCGTCAGATAGTACGCGCCTGTCGAGACGGTCGCTTGCACGATCAGGGTAATGATCAGCGCGATCACCAACACGCCGCCGATAATAAACTTGAGATTCTTGTTGGCGGCCTGCTTTTTCTCCAGATCGACCGGAATGGATTGCGCTTGTTCCACTAACTGTGTCATTGGGCAGCCCCTCAACTGGCGATAAAAACGCCGGCTTCTTGCGCAGCGTTCATACACGGCGTAACGTCGCCCGCGTCGCCGCTCACTGACGACGTGAACAGTCACGCGGCTTCGGCTCTTACGGTAGCGGCATTATAGGCAATTCTGCCATGCCGGGCAAATCCCGATTTCCGAACAGAACGCGTCCGCCCGAATCTGTTCTCTACCCCCGCTTGTGGTAGGCTTATGCGCAGGGACTGGGCTTCCGGAACGCGTCCGACAACCATCCTCAACGGCGTCTCCGGCGCAACGCCCCGAACAGACAGCAAGACAGCAACAGACAGACCGTTCATGCACACAAACTCATCCTATGGAGGAAAGCCCATGATAGAAGCGCAGTCGCTTTTGGCGCACTTCGACGCCAACCGGCAAGCGATGCTCGACCGCATCCGCGAACTGGTTGTCGACGAGACGCCCACCCACGACAAGGCCCGTCTCGACGCCTTTGCCCAGCGCATGGCGGAACGCTTAGCCCAGTTGGGCGGCAGCGTCGAGATCATCCCCGTTCAGGAGCGCGGCAACCACGTCCGCGCGCGGTTCGCCGCCGGCGCGAATGCCGCGGCCGGCGAACAGGCCAAGCCCGCCCTGATCCTCTGCCATATGGACACCGTATGGCCTGTGGGCAGCCTGGAGACTCACCCCTTCCGCATCGAGGATGGCAAGGCCTACGGTCCCGGCATCTTCGACATGCAATCCAGCCTGGTTCTCGTCGAATTCGCCCTCGCCGCCCTGCGCGACCTGGGGATGCCCCTCTCTCGCCCGCTCACCGTCCTTCTCACCGCCGATGAAGAAGTGGGCAGCCAGACTTCGCTCCGCCTAATCGAAGAAGAAGCCCTCGCCTCCGAACATGTCTTGGTCATGGAGCCGCCCATCCCCCCCGGCTTGCTCAAGACCACGCGCAAGGGCGTCGGGCGCTTCTCGCTTGCCGTCAGCGGACGCCCGGCGCACGCCGGGGCCGAACCGGAGAAAGGCGTTAGCGCCATTCAGGAACTGGCCCATCAGATCCTGGCGCTGCACAGCCTCTCCAACCCCGCCACCGGCGCCAGCGTAAACGTCGGCATGATCTCCGGCGGCACGGCGGCCAACGTCGTCGCGGCCCAGGCCGTCGCCGAGATTGACGCCCGCGCCTGGACGCAAGAGGATGCCGAGCGCATCACGCAGGCAATCTACGGGCTAACCCCCGTCACGCCCGGCGCGCAGCTACGCGTCGAGGGCGAATGGAACCGCCCGCCCCTCGAACGCAAGGCGACCGCCGCCATCTTCGCCCGCGCCCAAAAGATCGGCGCAGACCTCGGCCTGGACCTGCAGGAGGGCGGCACAGGCGGCGGCAGCGACGGCAACTTCACTGGCGCACTAGGCATCCCCACGCTCGACGGGTTGGGCGTGCCGGGTGACGGCGCACACGCCGACCACGAGCACATCGTCGTCGATCAACTGCCGGGGCGCGCAGCCCTGCTCACCGCGCTGATCACACAACTCTAAACTGCCGGCAGCTTGCATTTGTTCACGCTTCGGTTAGAATAAGTTTACCTCGATTTGAGCCTCTCATATCTTTCTTGAACCCGCGGAGACAACCATGCCAACCGTGCAATCCATCGTTCGTCAGGCGCTCGGCGTAGTCATTGGCGGCCTGATCGTCGCCGCTATGATGCTGGCGCCGCGCGCCAACGCCCAAGAGCAGCTAACCGTCACTTCCTTGAACGGCCCCCTGAGCATCGACGAGACATACGACACCGACAAACGCATCACCTACCAGGGCATGTTGCTGGACACGCTGGGCCAGCCCGTGCCGAACGGCAGCTATTACATGGTCTTCAGCATCTACGATAGCGCCACCTCGACCCAGCCCCTCTGGCGGCAGGAGTTCAACCCCAACGCCAACACCGGCGTCAACGTGACCAACGGCTACTTCACCGTATTGTTGGACGTGAACAAAGACGGCACGGCCGACAGCACGATCTTCACCGGCGACGGTCGCTGGCTGGGCGTGCGCGTCCGCAACGACCCCGAAATGACGCCGCGCCAACCTCTGCTCTACGTGCCCTATGCCTATTGGGCGCGCAACGCCGATAAGCTCAGCGGCAAGGGAAGCCACTATCTGCCTGTAGTTTTCGGCATCGTCGACAGCAACGGCAGCCGCTTGAAGGGAGATGGCTTCAGCAGCAGCCGCCGCGGCGACGGCGCCTACGTCATCGACATCACCGGCGTGACCTACGACCTGAACCACTACGTCACCGTCGTCACGCCCATTTCACAGAGCAGTTGCCCGTTCTCCACCATCGCGCTGACGAACTCCTACGAGAATAAGCTGCTGGTCGATCTGCGCGACGCCCGCAACGAAAGCGTTGCCGGCTGCAAGTTCCACTTCGTCACCTACAAGCCGTAACGGTGTGAACCATGCGTTCGTCTCGCTTCGGGCGCAGCGCCCGACCAGTCACAGGAGGTTCCACCATGTCAACTCAGCGCCATACGGCCCGGCGACACACGGCTTGGAAAATCGGCGTTCTGCTGTTGGTTGCAGCGGCGGCCCTATCTTTTGCCGGCCTCGCCTCGGCCCAGTCTTCGAATTACTACCAACTCGGCTGTTGGGGCGTCGTCACCGCCGCCGGCGGCGAGCGTGCGTCCGACAGCTATCGCCTGACGGATAGCATCGGGCAGATCGCGCCGGGCCGGTCCGCCAGCACGTCCTACATTCTGCGCAGCGGCTATATCCAGCCCGGGCCGGCCGGTCACAGCGGCCAAGCAGCCGCCCTCGCCGCGCCGGACGCAACAGGACAGGATGTCGATATCTACATCCCGCTCCTCAACCAATATTTGCGCGTCGTCTACGTCTGTCCCTATTAAGTTCCTCAGCACATGCAACTATGCTTGGAAAGAATCCTATGAACAAGCGCTTGTTTCGGTTCACACTTCTCCTTTTGTTCGCGCTGCTGATCGTTACGGCTGCGGCCCCGGTCTCGGCGCAGAGCGGCGACGACTGGGCGCGCGTTCAGTCCGCCGGCAAAATCGTCTTCGGCACATCCGCCGACTACCCTCCTTTCGAGTCCTATGACAGCAACTTCCAACTCGACGGCTTCGACATCGCCCTGGCGAAAGAGATGGGCAAGCGGCTGGGCATAGAGGTCGAGTTCACCGACTTCGCCTTCAGCGGCCTTCTCGACGCCCTCAATCTGGGCCAGGTCGACGCCGCGATCAGCGCCCTGTCGGTGACCCCCAACCGCCAAACAGCGGCGGACTTCACCAATCTCTACTACATTGACGACGACGCCATGCTGGCGCGCGCCGCCGACCCGATCATCATCCGCTCCCCCACAGACTTCACCGGCCTGCGCGTGGGGGTGGAGCGAGGCACGGTTTACGCTTATTGGGCGCAAGAAAACTTAGTCGACGCCGGCGTCATCCCCCAAGATGCGCTCGTCGACTACGCCGACACGCTGGCCCAAGTCCGCGGCCTGCGCAGCAATGACGTCGACGTCGCCATCATGGAGCGCCTCACCGCGATCACCTTCTCTCACAGCTCCCAGGACGTGAAAGTGGTCGGCAGGGGCCTCAACCAGCAGCGCTTCGCCGTCGCAACCCGCAAAGGCTCCGACCTGGTCGAGAAGCTAAATCAAGCGCTTCTCTCGATCCAGGCCGACGGGACCTATGCCACCCTCGTCCGCCAATACCTGAACGACGATGAGACCGCCGCGGCCGACGAGCATCGCGACACCGAGGTGATCAACAAGCCGGCGCGCCCCGTCGAAGAGCCTGAGTGCCAGCTTGGGTTGGAATTCGTCAACGATCTCAATCTGGACGACCACAACATGCAGTCGCCGCCGATCATGTCCCCCGGCCAGCCCTTCACCAAGAGCTGGCGGGTGCGCAACGTAGGCACATGCCCCTGGGAGGCGGACTATTCGCTGGTCTATGTCAACGGCAACCGCGTCGAGGCGAGCATGGCGGCCGCGCCGCTGCCCGTCGGGCGCATCGTCCAGCCGGGCGAGACCATCGACCTCTCCCTCTCGCTGATCGCGCCCGTCGTCTATGGGACCTACCAGGGCTTCTTCCAGATGCGCGACAACACGGGCAAGCTCTTCGGGCAGGTGATATGGGCCGGCATTCAGGTTCCCAATCCCAACCCGCCGCCCACACCCACGCCCGTGCCCGCACCGCCCAGCGGAGACGTCAACCCCAACCTGCGCGCCGATTCCACCTGGATCAATCAGGGCCAATGCACCGCCATTCGCTGGGACGCGGATAACGTCAACGCCATCTACTTCGTGGACGGCGGCAACGTTCAGGGCGTAGGCGGCCACGATGCGCGCACGGTCTGCCCCGGCCAAACGACGAACTACGTCCTGCGCATCACGCGGCGAGACAACGCAACGGTCGAGTTCCCGATCACGATCAACGTCAGCGGCCCGCCGCCGCAGCGCCCCGGCCCTCGCATCGATCGCTTCTGGGTCAGCAGCACCGGCGTGCGCGCCGGCGAATGCATCCGCTTCGAGTGGCGTGCGATCGACGCCGACGGCATCAACCTCTACCTCGGCGACAAGCGCAAGGTCTCCGGCGGCCCGCCCGAAGGCTCCTGGCAGGACTGCCCCTCGAAGAGCGGCCCGCACGAGTATAAGCTGGAAGCCTACGGCAACGGCCACACCAAGCAGAAAATCACCGTCTACGTTCAAGGCGGCGGCGGAGGCCGCGACGAGTAACGCCTGAACGCAGGCCAATGCAGCAGCCAAAAGCCCCGTGCGAACTCAAATCGCACGGGGCTTTTCGGTTTCCGGCTGCAACTATGCGACAGCAATTATGCAGCGGCAACTATGCGGCGGGAATCAACCCTCTATGACCGCCGCGGATCCTCGACCAGTTCCAACACGTTGCCGTCCGGGTCGAAGAAGAAGGCGATGCGCACATTCTGAAAATCTCGCGGCTCGCTGCGGATCTTCACGCCCTTTGCGACCAACTCCTGGAAAGCCTCGTCCGCACTCTCCACATGCAGCGCCAGATGATCCCAGCCGCCCGTCGGCGCGACCCCTGCGGTCACGTCGTCGCGCCCGATCAGTTCAATCGTCGTGCTGCCCACGTCGATGAACACAATGTTCACATCATCCCAACGCCGGGTGATGGGAAAGCCGAGCGTCTGCGTATAGAAGCGCTCCATCTCCGCAAAGTTCGGCGTCCGCAGCGCCACATGATGAGTTCCCGCCAGCTTCATTCGTTTGCTCCCTTAAGGCTGTGCGTATTGGTGAGATACGCGTGGGTAAGAATCCTCAGTCGCCCAGTTCGACCTCGCGGCCAAGCGCCGCCGAACGCATGATGCCGTCGACGATGCGCACGCTCGACAATGCTTGCTCCGGCGAGATGATGTCGGCCAATGCATCGCCGTTCAGCCGCGCCACGAAGTTCTCGATCAGGTGCGCATACGAGTTGAGCTTGTCCACGGGCACGTTGGTTTCAATGTGCGCCTGCTGCCCGTTCAGCACCGTATACAGGTCAACGCCCTCGCGATTGGTCACGTTGGCCCCGCCCTTTGTGCCGTAGATCTCGGCGAAGAACTGCTCAGGCAGATGAGAGGCCCACGCCACCTGGAAGATCAACGACACGCCGTTGGCAAAACGCACAAACGCCCAGGTCAGGTCGTCTACATCGTAGCGCACGCCCTCGCCGGGCTTAGAAATATCCAGGCCCCAGCCGCCCAGGCCGACGCCTTGCTTGCCCAGCTTATCATACGATGCGCCCGTAACGCTGACCGCTTCCGGGTAGCCCATCAAATAGAGCACGCGGTCAAGGGCGTGCACGCCGATGTCCAACAGGCTGCCGCCGCCCGCCAGGTCCCGGTTCGTGAACCAACTGCCGTAACCGGGGATGCCGGCACGGCGCTGCCACACGGTGCGCGCGGCGTAGACCTCGCCGAAGAAGCCGGCGTCTACATGCGCCTTGGCCGCCTGCATCGGCGCCGAATAGCGGTAGTGCGTGCCGACCGTCAGGACTTTGCCCTTCGCCGCGGCAAAATCCATCATCTCCTTGGCGTCGGCATAGGTCAGCGCCAACGGCTTTTCGCACAACACATGCGAACCCGCCTCCAGCGCCGCCAACGTCATCGGCTTGTGAAAGATGTTTGGTGTCGCCACCACGGTGATGTCCGGCTGCACCTTCTCCAACATCTCGCGATAGTCGGTGAAGGCTTGCGGAATATCCATGTCCTTGGCGACGGCGCGCACGCGCTCCTCGTTGACGTCGCACACAGCCGCCGCCTCCACGCCCTCCAACCGGCGGAACGAGGGGATATGCGCCCACTGTACGACCATGCCTGTGCCGATAAAGGCAACCCGCCAAGTTTTCTTTTCGCTCATTGCTTACCGTCCTTTGTCAACTGGATGCGAATCAATCATTTCCATAATCATCGAGGAAGCCGCGGGCTTCCTGGTCACACGTAGCGGCGGCAGGGATGCCGCCGAATGATACACGAGCGGCAAGGATGCCGCCGAATGATACACGAGCGGCAAGGATGCCGCTCATGCGATTAGCGCACGCCGTCATTCATCGCGAAACAAAATAACGTGCAGGAACTTCGGCCCATGCACGCCCAACGTCAAGATCATCTCGATGTCGGCGGATTTGCTCGGCCCCGTGATCAGCGTCAGGTTGGCGTGGGTGCGCAGGAGATCGACCAGAGCGCCGGCCTGTCGCTGCTCGGCCAGCCAGTCCTCCGCCGTCGGGTAGAGCCGGCTGAACGGAACCAGGGCGGCGTGATAATAGGGCAGCAGGCTGGCAGACCGGCTCATGCCCGCCCCCGTTCTGACCAATAACGAGCCGGTCGCGGCAAAGGCCGCCTCCACGCCGCTGACGCCATAGCGGATCGAGCGGATCGCCTCGCGGCTTTCCTTGCCGGTTAAGTCGGACGGCGCCACAAGCGTCAGGCCCATGTCACGAAAGGCATCGTCCAGCCCGCCGACCGGCAGCGAATCCGCGTCCCAGGCCAGCACGCTGCGTTCCTGCCCCGTTTTGATCACCGCGCCCTTCTGGGCGGCTGCATCCTGCTCCATCCAATCCACCACGCGGCGCAGCAAGGTCAAGCGCGCCTCGGTCGGCGTTTCCACCGCCTCGTAGCTGCCGTACAGCGCGGTCAACTCCTGGCCGAAACGATGCGCCAACGCCGGCGCGTCCCCTTCGGCGCGGGTCACGGTCATGCGCGTAGCGTCTGTCAGCGGCTCCGGGTCTGCCGGCGGAAAGCGCAGATCGGGCTGCGCCAAAGCGTTGCGCAGCCTGGAGAGAATCGCGTCGCGTTCGCCCATGTCTAACTCTCCCCCGGCTCGCGGCCGGAGATCGACTTGCGCCGCTCCATGCGCTCCGCCCACAGTTCGCGGAAGCTCTTCCGCGCCAGCGGCGGGAAGTGGCGGGTCTTGGTCCAGGCCGAAAACGGCGGCGGCATGTAGGTGATCGCCCCGCCGTTGAAGGAAGCCAACAAGTTGCTGCCCAGGCTGCCCATCTTGCCGCCGGCTTCGTATAGTTTGCGGCTCTGCATCATCTTGAGGAAGCCCTGCATCGCCTGCCGCTCGAACCAGGACGGCGCGCCCTGCTGCACATAGTAGTGGCGCAGGTCCAACAACAGCCGCGGCAGATCGATCATCACCGGGCAGGCATCGCGGCACGCGCCGCATAGGCTGCTGGCATAGGGCAGCTTCTCCGGCTCGCTCGCCTCGACCGCCAGCATCGGGCTGATCACCGAACCGATCGGCCCGCTGTACGTGCTGCCGTAGGCGTGCCCGCCGATCTCGCGATAGACCGGGCAGATGTTCAGACACGCGCCGCAGCGAATGCACATCAACGCCTCGCCATAGCCGCGCGCCAACATCTCGCTGCGCCCGTTGTCCAGCAGCACCACGTGAAATTCCTCCGGCCCATCCACGTCGAGCGGCTGCCTCGGCCCGCTGGTCATGGACAGATAGACCGTAACCTGCTGCCCCGTCGAACTGCGGCTGAGCGCCTGAAGTTGCAAAAACGCATCTTCCACGGTGGGAACCAGCTTCTCGATGCCCATCACCGCCACATAGACGCGCGGCAGGCTTGCCACCATGCGCCCGTTGCCCTCATTGGTGGCGATGCACACCGTCCCCGTCTCGGCAATGGCAAAGTTACAGCCGCTGACGCCCATGTCCGCGCTGAGGAACTCGCGGCGCAAGCTCGCCCGCGCCGCGCTGCACATCACCTCCGCGTCCAGGGTCGGCGGCATGTCCAGCTTCTCCTGCATGACGGCGGCAATGTCCTCAATGCGCTTGTGCGCCGCCGGGGCCACGATGTGGCTGGGCGGCTCGCCCGCCAACTGGATGATGTACTCGCCCAGGTCCGTCTCCACCACCTTGACGCCTGCGCCTTCCAGGGCGTCATTGAGGCGAATCTCCTCGGTAACCATCGACTTGGACTTGACGACCCTCTGGACGGCATGACGCCGCGCCAGGTCGAGCAATATGCGGTTGGCGTCGGCGGCGTCCTGCGCCCAATGCACATGGCCCCCGTTGGCCTCGACATTGGCCTCGAACTGCTCCAGCAGATCGGGCAAATTGCGCAGCACGTATTCCTTCATCTGGCGGACCTGACGGCGCAGCAGTTCCCCGTCCACCGCGCCCATAGCAGCCACGCGCGACGCGCTCATCCGCCCCACCGTGCGGTTGAGCACCGTTTTCAAATTCGTGTTGTGCAGCGCGTCGCGGACGCGTTCTTTATAGGGAGCGTGAAGGTTAATCGGTGCGGTAGGCATGCCGGTCTTTCCTACAAAAACACAAAAGGGCGTTTCCCGCCTAGCGCGGTTAGCCCACGTCTTGCCAGCGGCGCGGCCGTCCGCCGGCGGCGGGCGGCTTGCTCACCGGAGTGGGAGCTTCGTCGCGCGGCGGCTCCTCTGACGTTTCGGCCACATCGACCTGGCTGTTGAGAATTTCGGCAATGTGCACGGCGCGAATGCGCTGTCCCTGCTTGCTCAACAGCCCGTTGATGTGCGTCAGACAGCTCACGTCACACATGGCGACCACATCGGCGCCGGTTTGCTCCAAATTCAGGCACTTGCGCCGGCCCATAGCCGTGCTGATTTCGGGGTTCTTGATCGAGAAAAGCCCGCCGAAACCGCAGCATTCGTCGTGCCCGACCAGGTCAACCAGTTCGGCGCCCTCGACGTTCGCCAAAAGCGTACGCGGCTGCTCGTCGATGCCCATCTCGCGCAGCAGATGACACGACGCGTGGTAGGTGACCTTGCCCTCGAAACGTGCGCCTGTGGCGGTCACGCCCAGCACATCGACCAGGAACTCGGTCAACTCGAAGGTGACCGCGGCCAATTCCTCCGCTCGCCGCCGCTCCGCGGCCATAGACGGGTCTTCAAACAGAACCGAATAGAAATGGGTGACCATCGCTGCGCAGCTTCCGCTAGGGACGACGATGGCGTCGACCACGCCCTGCTGCACGAACGGCTCGAACACGTCCAGATAGCGTCGCGCCAGGGCGCGCGCCTCATCGCGAAAACCGGCGTTGAACGCCGGCTGCCCGCAGCAGGTCTGCTCATAAGGAAAGACGACCTCTACGCCGTGGCGCTCCAAAAGCTCGGCGGCGGCAAGGCCAACCTCCGGGTAGAGCGTATCGACCATACAAGTAACAAACAGGGCTACCCGGCGCGGCGGCTTGGCAAATTGTTTTGTGGGTCTCATGGCGGAATGGCGGCTCGACAGACTCGACGGCAGGCGATTGAATCGGGTTAGCTGAATGCGGACATTATGACACGACGCCGGTTCCGCGTCCAATCAGGCCAAACAGAACGCACGTTCTGCACCGCGTGAAAATTGACGCGCCGCCATCTTCACAGTACAATGAAGCGGTACAATGAAATGGAAGAAACCGGGGCGAACAGCCGCGGCTATTGTCGTTTGCCGGCCTGGCGGCGAACCGTCACGAGAACCGTCACGGATGGGCGGGCGCTTCCTCCAACATGAGGCGGAAAGGAAAACAAGCTTATGTATCAGCAAATTATACTTGTCGGGAACCTCGGACAGGACCCGGAGATGCGCTATACGCCCAGCGGCGTGCCGGTGACCACTTTTAGCTTGGCAGTGAACCGGGTTTGGACGGGCCAGGACGGCCAACGCCAGGAAAAAACTACATGGTTTCGCGTCACAGCATGGCGACGAGATGCAGAATTGGCGAGCCAGTTCCTATCAAAAGGCCGGCAAGTGCTCGTTATCGGCGAAGTCGAGGAAGCCCGCCCGTGGACTGACCGGGATGGCAACCAACGCGCTTCCCTGGAAGTGACCGCCCGAACCATTCGCTTCATCGGCAGCCGCGGCGACGCCGGCATGGGCGGCGGCGGTTACGGAGACGAAGAACATGCTGCTTCCGGCTCCGGCAACGCGCCCGCCGCCAACGACGAGGACATCCCCTTCTAGCGGCTAATGGCTCGCCAAGCGCCTGTCATTTTGAAGCGAGCATGAGCGAACTGAAGAATCGCTGAACAACACACGGAGTTTCGCCGGAGAAACTCCGTGTGTTTGCCGTTTCGGAATCACGCCCTCTAATACTTGTACTCCTCGCGCACCGGACTGAACACATCCAGCGCCTGAGCCGGCGCATCCCCGGCGACGACCGAATGTTCCACGCCGCCCGGAATCACGTAGACATCGCCCGCGCGCAGCGTGCGCGTCTCCCCGTCTACCGTAAACGTCAACTCGCCGGCAACTACCATGCCGGCCTGTTCGTGGGGATGGCTGTGCGGCGGAATAACGCCATTGGCCGGAATGTCCACCACAGCCAGCAACATATGCTCGCCCCAGAAGGTGCGCGCATTCACGCCGCCGAACAACTCCTTGCGTTCCCGCTCCGCCGGTGAGAAAAAGTACATCGCTCCTCCGCTCCTGCTGTTCTTCTTGTGTGACGAGGCCCTCGTCCGGGTTATAGCCGCCAGTGTACACAGCAAGCGCCGCCGGCGCAACGCCCCGCAGCCCTTGCGCCATGATCGGGCGCATCCGCAGTTCCGCCAATGCGCCCGCGTGCCATACAATAGCGCCTATGCCGGCTACGCCGTATCTGCGCAATAATTTGCGCCACAAACTGAGCAACAGAGACAGGTGCGAACCGTGTTGAGCGAACCGTCCGAACCGACCAGCCCGCGGGCATCGCCGCCCTCGGCGCGCAGCCTCTTCTCGCTTGTGCTGGGACTGATCGCCGCCTACCAGGCGGTGCGCATCTTCTACATCCAGCCCTGGCTGCACGTCAGTTCTGCGCTCGACCGCTGGCTGGCGCAGTACGATTGCATCGTTCGCCCGCTCTGTCGCCAAAGGCAGTTCAGCATCGATCACGCCGGCGTCTTGCTCACCCTGTTCGCCCTGGCCGCATTTACCCTCGCCCTAGCCGGGCGCAACATCTTCGCGCCCGTCGTCCCCGCGCCGCCCCTGCCGGCATGGACTTCTCGCCCGCGGCTGACGCGCATTGCCGGCCTGCTCTTCGCGCTCACCGGCTTGGAAGCCGTCGTCTACCAGACCTTGCGCATGGCCTTCGCCGAGACCGCGCCGCAGCCGTCCGTCTGGCTGGCTGGCATCGGGGCCATGCTGCTCGCCGCTGCCGTGTGGGACAGCGAAGACGCCGCCGTCTGGGCGCAGACTGCCGCCGGGCTGACCGTCGCCGGGGGCGCAGCGCTGCTCCTATTGGGCGCAGCGGGCCTTCTCGCCGGAAACCTGCTCACCGCTGCAGCCGGGCTGCTTGGTCTGGCGCTGGTCTGGCTCGGCCAACGCTGGAGCGAACGCGCCCGCGCCGGGCTGCATCGCCTAGACCTGGCCCTCGCCCTGGCTTTCGCCCTCGCCTACCTGGCGCTCGCCATGAGCCGCGCCGCGTCCTGGCAGATCGCCTTCGTCGGCGACGAGTGGATCTTCTACGGCCAAGCCAAACACCTGATGGAGCGGGGCGAAGTCGCCTCCATCCTCTTCGACACCCACGACACAGACGGCTATCACACGGTGCTGGCCTCGGCGCTGCAAGCCTGGACGATGCAGGCCACCCGCTTTGACGTGACCGGCTGGCGGCTGTCCGCCGTATTGCCCGCAGCATACGCCATCCCTGCCGTCTACACCTTCGCCTACCGGCTGGGCGGGCGCATGGTCGCCTGGCTCTCCGCCGCGCTGCTGTCCGGTGCGCATGTGATGCTGACCTTCGCGCTCATCCCCTACAACAACATCTATGCGCTGCTCGCCCTCTGCCTGGCGCTGGCGGCGACAGCGTGGGCGTTGGCAGAGGCAAGCGTACTGCGCTTCATGCTGATTGGCGTCATCTTGGGGCTTGGCTTCCTGCTGCACAGCCTGACGCTGCTCGCCGCGCTGCCCATCGGCGTGTTGCTCGTCATCCTGATCCTGCCCGATTGGCGGCGCATGATCTGGGTCGCGCTCGCAGTCGCCCTCGGCATGATCGCCGCGGCTGCACCTCTGGTGCTCGACTTCGCCCACTGGCAAGCGCTGCTCAAGGCCACCCCGGCGCAGAGCGAAGTCGCCGCCCACACCGGCATCGCCGCGCAAATCGCGCGCAACATCGTTTCCGGCGCCTTCACCTTCTTGACCGACGCCAACTATCGCCACAGCCATTTCGTCGTCGGCGGGCGCACCGATCCTTTCACCGCCGTGCTGCTCCTGCTCGGCCTAGCCGCCGCCCTGTCAGCCGTGCGCGCCTCGCGGCAGGCCCGCGCCTGGCTCTCGGCGGCGACGGTCTTCCTGCTTGCGGTCAGCGCCATCCAGCAGTACGGCTACGTCGCCATCACCCGCGCCTTCATCCTGCTGCCCGTCTTCGCCGTCTTCGCCGGGCTGGGCGGGGTCGCGCTCGCCAACCTGCTCATGCCCTTCAACCCGGCCTTGCGCCAGGGTTTCCTGGCCGTAATCGCCGCGGCCGCGCTCGGCTTGAACCAGTTCCACATCGAGTACGTCTCGCTGCCGCGCAGCAGCGATTCGCTCTCCGAGCCGGCCCTTGTCGTGCGCGAATTGCAGCACGCGGCGGCGGCTAATCCTCCGCCGAAAATCGTCGTGCTGGAAGCGCGGCCGCGAGAGTCGCGGCTGCCGCTGATCACGGAAGCATATGGCGTGGCAGATCAGTTTGAGGTATTGTGGCTATGGGCAGATCGCGCGGCCGAAGAGGTCTGTGACGCAGGCGCAACGCCCATCGTCGTGCTTGCGCCCGCCGCCGCGCCCTGGACGGATCGGGTGCAGCCCACGTTGGAAAGATGTTGGGGATCGGCCGAGCCGCAGACGATCACCGGTCAGGGCGGCAAGGCCGTGTTCTACCGCTTTGCCACAGCCGCCGCCCAAGCCGCTCTTCCGTCGCCGGAGCCGGAGCCGCAAAAGCCGCTCGTGCGGCCCTAGGCGAGATGCTGCACCAATTTGCCGAGGTTAGCGAGCACCAAGTCCGGCGCCGGCGACGCCTTCTCCGCGTCCGCCTGTGTTGTCACGCCGGAAAGCACGACCGCCGTCTTCATGCCCGCATCATGCCCCATGCGGATGTCCGTCTCCAGCCGATCGCCCGCCATCAGGCAGCGCTCTGCCGGCAGTTCGAGCCGCTCCAGCGCGGCCTGGAGGATCACGGTGGAGGGCTTGCCTGCGATCAGTTCGGGCGAACGGCCGGAGATCTGCAGCAGCGCGGCCAGCGTGGCGCCCGCGTCCGGAATGTCGCCGCCCGGCATCGGGCAAGTCTTGTCGCCGTTGGTGGCGAAGTAGCGCGCCCCATGACGTAAAGCCTGGTAGGCCGTGTTGAGCTTGCGATAGTCGAGCGTGCGGTCGAACGCCACCACCACGGCGTCGATGCCCGCGGGGTCGATCACTTCCTGCGGGTCCTGATCGGCCAGTTCTCCCACGACGTGCAGCCCTTGTCCCTCCAGTTCCGCCACCAGGTTCGCCTCGCCCACGACGTAATAGCGCAGGTCCGGCTCGTGCAGCGCCAGGTAGCGCGCCAACACATAGGCGGAGGTGATGACGTCGTCGGCTGTAGCCGGAATGCCAAGGCGCGTCAGCTTGTCGGCGTAGGTCTGGCGCGGGTAGAGCGGCTTATTGCTGACGAACAGCACGCGGCTGCCGCGGCGACGCAATTCGGCGATCGTCTCCACCGCGCCCGGCAGCGCTTCTTCGCCGAGGTAGACCGTGCCGTCCAGGTCAAAGACAAATCCGTCGATGGAGTGCAGTTGAGTGTCCGCCATGAGATTCCTGCTCTTCTGGGTTACTTCCGGTTCATAGATAGAAAGACAGGGCCGCAGCCCGCGCCCCCGCGCTGCCCCACAGTATAGCATCCCCCCGGCGAACCGGCTCAACTTCACCTGAATCAACTGCGCCCGATTTGACGGGCGGCCCTGCGGCGGGCCTAGCCCGGCGGGAGTTTGCCCGTCTGCCGGTAACGCGCCAGCGCCTCGACGCCGCCGCGGGCGATGATGTTTAGCATGGAGTCGGCGGGCGTGCGGTCGTAGATGTAGGTAGGCTCGTCCGTCTTGAGGATGTTCAGCCCAGCGGCCTCGACTCGCTCAAAGAGCGCGCTGTCGATGCTGAAAGGCGCCGAAGGAAAGCCGCCAAGGGCGACGAGCGCTTGGCGGCGGAAGACAAACGTGCCGCCGATGACCAGCCCGTGCAGATCGATCATCCGCTCCGGGTCATACTTGTCGGGCACAAGCGAGTCGCCAATGATGCGGCAGCCGCCATGCAACAGGTCCACGTCCGGCCGCGCTTCCAGGATGAGCCGGCGAACGCTCAGATGATCGGGCGCATACTCATCGTCAGCGTCGAGGAAAGTGACATAGGCGCCTTCGGCTAGGGCGATACCCGTGTTGCGCGACAGCGGCAGCCCGCGGTTGTGGTGGTAGACATAGCGCAGTCGGGCGTCTCGTTCCAGATACGGGCGAATCACGCGGTCCGTGCCGTCCCTGCTGCCGTCGTCGACCACGATAGCCTGCCAGTCCGTCTCGGTCTGGGCCAAGAGAGAATCGAGCGCTTTGGGCAGCAAATGCGCCCGGTTATATGTGCACAGGATCACGGAGAAAAAGGGCGGCTTGTTTGCGCCGGCGTTCAGCCCCATCCGCTACCTCGCTTCCTTCCGAACCGCATCGGCGGGCGGCTTCCCATCAAACAACGGCCTATGTCGCATAGCCTGGGTCACGTATCAGAGCCGGACCCAAGCATGCCATCTACGCCGGGCGAAGTCAGTAAGCCCTCACCCGCGGCATGAAGACCGGCCCGCGCGCGGCGGTTGACAACAAATCGCGGACATGATACCTTGACAGCATAGCCCCGCACCGCATGCTGCCGAATTCACGCCGATCTCCGCTGAGATCGGCCAAAAGCCAACCACATCCGTCCCGCAGCGCGATCATGCCCGATCAACTGTGCGTACGTACCGAGTAATTACAACCTAGTCAGCGGCATCATTGCAGCCTGCTCGGGTTTTCCGGCAGGCGCGTTTCATCGTTGCTTTCAGCGAAACATCCATTAGAAGAGTGAGGAGGGTCCATGTTCATCGACAGCGAGATCCGCCAGGCAATCGAGTTCGAGAGCGATACCGAGCATCCTGTTCTGAGCGTCTATCTGAACGTCGATCCCCACCGCCGGTCCGCCGAGAAGTATAAGCTGGCTCTGCGCAACTTGCTCGGCAAGGCCAAAGATGCGGACCCCCAAGACGTGCAGCGCATGCAGAACTACGTCGAAATGGGCTATAACTGGCAGGGCCGCGGCCTGGTCATGTTCGCCTGCGCCGCCAAAGACTTCTGGTGGGCCAGAAGCTTCATGGTCCCTGTAACCGACTCCGTCTTCACCAACTTCCGCCCCTACGTCCGTCAACTCGCCAGGCTGATCGACACCTACGAACGCTACGGCGTGATCCACGTCGATTCCGAAGGCGCCCGCCTCTATATCTTCAACATGGGCATCCTCGAAGCGGTGGAAGGCTACCTGGGCGAAGAGGTGAAGCTGCACAAGGCCGGCGGCTGGGCCCAAGCCCGCTACCAGCGCCACGAATCCGGCGTCGCCCGCAGCAACCTGCAGGATGCCGCCGAGATCGCCGAGGAGTTCTATCGCAAGCTCGACACCCGCCGCCTGATCCTCGCCGGCACCGAACGCAACGTTGCCCGCTTCCAGGCGCTGCTCAGCCATCGCCTGCGCTCGATGGTGATCGGCCAACTTTCGGCCAACGCCAACGCTTCGCCCTCGACCATCAGCGAAAAAGCGCTCGATGTGATCCGCACGGCAGCCGACGCCGAGGCCAAAGCAATGGCCGAGACGGTCGTCACTGCCGTACACAAGGGCGGCAACGCCGTCGCCGGCCTGCCCGACACGCTGACCGCCGTCCAGGACGGCCGCGCCCAGCATGTCGTCGTACTCTCCGGCTTCGCGCAGCCCGCCTATCGCTTCGTCGACAGCGGCTACATCGTCCTCCACCTGTCTGATGAAACCGAACTGGGCAGCGGTCGCGTGCAGGAACTGCCCGACGCCGTAGAAAGCGTACTGCGCCGGGCGATGGCGCAAGGCATCGGCGTCACCATCCTCGACGAAGACAAGGAGTTGGAAAAGCTCGGCAAGATCGCCGCCCTAACCCGTTACTAGCCATTTCTCGGTCCCCAGCAGTAAGCCTGGCGCATTGCACTCACCTTCCAGGAAGCCGCGGCTTCCTGGAAGGTCTCATCCAAAAAAGCAAGTCTCGCGCCGCCCCGCTTTGTTTGTGTTGCATTAGAG
Organism: uncultured Caldilineaceae bacterium; assembly: GCA_964649875.1. Classification (GTDB taxonomy): domain Bacteria; phylum Chloroflexota; class Anaerolineae; order Caldilineales; family Caldilineaceae; genus JASGTU01. The sequence continues at coordinate 8,433 of CAZYSJ010000049.1, read as the reverse complement.
CCGGCATTTTTCGGAATCTTTGCTACGCATTGGCACGTCTTATCAGTGTAACTTAGCTTCAGAGAATACGGACTCTGCATCACACGCCTGCATCACGAACCTGCATTGCGAAGACGCCACACAAAGACGCATCCGCCGCCGCAAGCCGCGCCACAGACGCCGGCCGGTGATGCAACACGGCAGAGAAACGCCACACGGCCAGTGTAACCGGCAAAGGGGCACAGATAACCTATGAGATTCGACCGATTTACCGAACGAGCGCAACAGGCCGCCATGCGCGCCTATGAAATCTTACAGCGCTACAAGCATACTCAAGTTGACACGGAGCATCTCTTCCTGGCGCTGTTGGAAGAGTCGGACGGCGCCGTGTCGCAGATTTTGCATAAATTGGGCGCGCCGGCCGACATCATCAGCCGCAAGCTGGAAGCCGTCCTCGAGAACGGCCCGGCGATAGGCGCGACAACTTATCCCAGCGCGCCGATGGCGCAGGTCTTCATCACCCCGCGCCTCAAGCGCGTGATGGATGTCGCCAACGAGGAAGCCAAGAAGCTCAACGACGACTTCGTCAGCACCGAGCATCTCTTCCTCGGCATCGCCAGCGAACGCAACACGCCCAGCGCCAACATCCTGCGCGAGGCCAGCATCGTCAAAGAGCAGATCTACGAAGCCGTCAGCGAGCTGCGCAACGGCGCGCGCGTCACCGAGCCGAACGCCGAAAGCAAGTATCGCACCCTAGAGAAATACAGCCAGGACCTGTCGGCCGCCGCCGCCGAGGGCAAGCTCGATCCGGTTGTCGGGCGCGACGCCGAGATTCTGCGCGTGCTCCAGGTCCTTTGCCGCCGTACCAAGAACAACCCGGTGCTGATCGGCGAAGCGGGCGTCGGCAAGACGGCCATCGTCGAAGGGCTGGCCCAGCGCATCATCGCCAACGACGTGCCCGAACCGCTGATGGGCAAGCGCGTCGTCTCGCTGGACTTGGGCGCCATGCTGGCGGGCACTCGCTTCCGCGGCGAGTTCGAAGAGCGGCTCAAAGCCGCCATCCAGGAAGTGCAGCGCAGCGAAGGCGAGATCATCCTCTTCATCGACGAGCTGCATACCGTGGTCGGCGCAGGCAGCGCCGCCGGCGCCATGGACGCCAGCAACATGCTCAAGCCCGCCCTGGCCCGCGGCGAGTTGCAGTGCATCGGCGCCACAACCCTGGACGAATACCGCCAGCACATCGAAAAGGATTCGGCGCTGGAGCGTCGCTTTGCACCGATCTACGTGGACGAGCCGGATGTGGACGAGAGCATCGCCATCCTGCGCGGTCTGCGCAAACGCTACGAGGAGCATCACTCCGTCGTCTTCGACGACGAAGCCCTGGTGCAGGCCGTCAAGCTCAGCCACCGCTACGTGACGGATCGACGCCTGCCGGACAAGGCCATTGACCTGATGGACGAGGCCGCGGCCAAGCTGCGCGTCGCCATCTACTCGATGCCGGCCCGCCTCAAGGAAATGAAGGCCGATCTGGCCAAGCTCACCGCCGACGAAGAAGCGGCCTGGGCCAACCGCGACTACGAGAACGCCGCCCAGTACAAGACGGAACGCGCCCGCCTGGCCGAACAACTCGACGAAGAAGTCGCCGCCTGGCGCCAAGAAACCGGCCTAGACGAACTTGTCGAGGCCGACGACATCGCCGACGTGGTCAGCGCGTGGACGGGCGTCCCCGTGAACGCCATGCTGCAGACCGAATCCGAGAAGCTGCTCGGCATGGAAGAGAGCCTGCGCAAGCGCATCGTCGGCCAAGAGCGCGCCGTCGAAGCGGTCAGCGACGCCATCCGCCGGGCGCGCAGCGGCCTCAAGGACCCGCGCCGGCCCATCGGCACGTTCCTCTTCCTGGGGCCGACCGGCGTCGGCAAGACCGAGCTAGCCAAGGCGCTGGCGGGCTTCATGTTCGACGACGACGAAGCGCTGTTGCGCATCGACATGAGCGAGTACCGCGAGGCGCACACCGTCAGCCGGCTCTTCGGCGCGCCGCCCGGCTACGTCGGCTACGACCAGGGCGGCCAGCTCACCGAGCAGGTGCGCCGTCGCCCCTACCAGGTGATCCTCTTCGACGAGATCGAAAAGGCCCACCCGGAAGTGTGGAACGCGCTCTTGCAGATCATGGACGACGGCCGCCTGACCGACGGCCAGGGCCGCACCGTCGACTTCCGCAACACCGTGGTGATCATGACCAGTAACGTCGGCGCTGAGGTAATGAAGCGCGGCCCGCTCGGCTTCGCCACGCCGCAGTTCGACGAAAGCAAATACTCGGAAGGCGAATACGCCAACCAGTTGAAGCGCCTCTTCCGGCCAGAGTTCCTCAACCGCATCGACGAGATCATCGTCTTTGAGAGCCTCAGCCGCGAGGAGATCCGCCAGATCGTGATGCTGCTCATGCACGACATCAGCACCCGCATGGAGGAGATGGGCTTCTCGGTCGAACTCACCGAAGCCGCGGCCAACCATCTGGGCGAAGTCGGCTATGACCCGACCTACGGCGCACGACCGCTGCGCCGTCTGTTGCAGCGCCGCATCGAGAACGAGTTGAGCAAGCGTCTGCTCAAGGGCGAGTACGCCACCGGCGACCATGTGCTGGTGGACTACGACCCCGAATTAGAGGGCGAGAATAAGCTCACCTTCACCAAGGTCGACCAGGCCCCCATTGCGGTGGACCTGCCGCTGGGCAGCGACCAAGAACAGGGCCGCGCCGGCAAATAGACTGCCGCGGCAAGGCCGTACACGACGCTTGTTTACAAGCGACCGTTTTAAGAGGCAACGGGGCGGGATGCAGAAACATTTCTGCATCCCGCCCCTTCTGTTTTTCACCGCTCTCCGCTCACCCTACCGCCGCCAAATATGCTACAATGTCGGGTGAGTTTACCCGCAGCTATCCGATAGACCGGACGCCGGACCCGCGCCCCCTATGCCTCCTAGACATGAGCCGTTCGCGCCGGCGATCCGCTTACGCAACGCGTGCATTCGACGCAATCAACCGACTAACCCGAAAGCAGGCATACAATGAGCGCAATCACATTTCCCGAAGGCTTCCTCTGGGGCGCAGCCACCGCGTCCTATCAGATCGAAGGCGCCTGGGATGCCGACGGCAAAGGCGAATCGATCTGGGACCGCTTCACCCACACCCCAGGCAAAATCCAAGACGGCTCCACCGGCGATGTCGCCTGCGACCACTACCACCGCTGGCAAGAAGACATCGCGCTGATGAAGTCGCTGAACCTGCGCGCCTATCGCTTCTCCATCTCCTGGCCGCGCATCCTGCCCGCCGGCCGCGGCCAAATCAACCAGGCCGGACTCGACTTCTACAGCCGCCTCGTCGACGGCCTGCTCGAAGCCGGCATTCAGCCCTTCGCCACGCTCTATCACTGGGACCTGCCCCAGGTCCTGCAAGATGAGGGCGGCTGGCCCTCGCGCCACACCGCAGAGGCCTTCACCGAATACGCCGACGTCATCTCGCGCCATCTGGGCGACCGCGTCAAGAACTGGATGACGCTCAACGAGCCGTGGTGCATCAGCTTCCTCAGCCACCAGATCGGCGAACACGCGCCCGGCTGGCAGGACTGGACCGCAGCTTTGCGCGCCGCCCACCATGTGCTGCTCTCGCACGGCTGGGCCGTACCCGTCCTGCGCCGCAACAGCCCCGGCGCCGAAGTCGGCATCGTCCTCAACTTCAGTCATGTCGAGCCCGCCACCTCCAGCGCCGCCGATTTCCACGCCGCCCGCCGTCAGGACGGTTATCTTAACCGCTGGTTCCTAGATCCCGTCTATGGGCGCTACTACCCCGCAGATATGGTGGCGGACTACATCTCCGGCGGCTATCTGCCGCACGGGCTGGACTTCGTGCAGGAAGGCGACCGCCGCACGATGGGCGTCCAGACCGACTTCCTCGGTGTCAACTACTACACGCGCGACGTCATCCGGCAAGGGCCGGACAACATGCCGCAGTCCGTCGACTTGCCCGATGTCGAGCGCACTGAAATGGGCTGGGAGATCTACCCGCAGGGACTCTACCACCTGCTCAACCGGCTGCACTTCGAGTACCAGATCCCCAAGCTCTATGTGACCGAGAACGGTTGCAGTTTCTCGGACGGGCCGGACGCGTCCGGCCGCGTAGCGGACCAGCGTCGGCTCAACTACCTGCGCGATCACTTCGCCGCCGCACACCGCGCCATGCAAAACGGCGTGCCGCTGGCCGGCTACTTCGTCTGGTCTTTGATGGACAACTTCGAGTGGGCCAAAGGCTATCTGCAGCGCTTCGGCATCGTCTACGTGGACTACGAAACCCAGCAGCGCTATCCGAAGGACAGCGCGCTGTGGTATAAGGACGTCATCGCCAACAACGGCTTCAACCTCGACGGCTGAGCGGCGACCTTGCAGAGAGCCCTTCCCGGCGGCGTCAACTGCCTGGAAGGGCTTTCTTTCCATACATCGTAGCGGCGGCATCCCTGCCGCCGTGGGTTACGTCACGAGCGTACAACGGGGATGAGGCGCACATGCTGCTCGCATGATAGCGGCGGCATCTCTGACGCCAATGCGCAGTGACGCCGTGTCATGCGTCGCGGTCGCCGTCCGCCAACACCGCGTCGAGCACGCGCCAGGAAGCGGCGACGATGGCCGGGTTTGTGTGCAGATAGTAGGGCAGGGCGATCAGCGCGACGGACAGCGCCCAGCCGCGGCCGCGCGCCCAAGTTGCATCGTCGACCGCCAGCGCCGAGCGCAACGCCTGTCGCGCCTCTGCATCCAAGAAGTTCCACGCCGGCAGCAGGTCACAGGCCGGATCGCCCACGCCTAGACAGCCGAAGTCGATGACGGCGCATATGCGGCCATCTCGCGCCAGCAGGTTGCCGGGCTGCAGGTCGCCGTGAATCCACACAGGCGGGCGATCCCATCCAGGCGCATTCAGAGACGCTTCCCACACCGCGGTCACGGACGCGGCGTCGAGCATGCCGTCCAGCGCGGCGATGGCCTGGCGCACGCTGACATCGCGTATGAACAACGGCACGCCGCGCCATGAATTGTGTTCTCCGGGGAGCGGCCCGCCTGCAGGATCGATACGCTGCAACGCCGCAATGAAGCGCGCCAGGTCCAGCGCCGCCCGGCGCAGATCGGACACGTTCTCAGCTGTCGCCTCTTCGCCCTCCAGCCAGCGGCAGATCGTCCAATCCCAGGGGTAGCCCTCGCCGGGCGCGCCCTGAGCGAGAGGAACCGGAATGTCAAGCGGCAGAAGCGGGGCCAATTTCGGCAACCAGCGCTGCTCCTTTTCCACCTGGTCGATCGCCCAGTCGATGCGCGGCATGCGCACGGCCATGTCGTCGCCCAGGCGGTAGAGCGCGTTGTCGGTCCCCGCCGAGGGAACCGGCTCAACCGGCAGATCGGCCCACTGCGGAAACTGCGCGGCGAGCAGACGCCTCACCAGCGCCGGGTCGGTATGCACCTCGTCCTCATGCATCTTCGCGGCGGTCACAAACGTCTCCCTACTCGCGCAGCCGCGTCTTGACGATCACTTCGCCGTGCAGCGTGCGGTGTAGCGGGCAGTCCTGCGCGACATCCATCAGGCGCGCCCGCTGATCCGCGCTCAACGGGCCGATCAACTCGATCTCGCGCTCGATGTAATCGATCTGGCCTTCGGGCGTCTCGCATTCTTCGCATTCCGCCGCGTCCACCCAACGGTGGCGCAGATAGACCGCAGCTTCCTCCAGCGGCCAATCTTTGCGGTCGGCGTACATGCGCAGCGTGATCGACGTGCACGAGCCCAGCGCCACGAGCAAGTGGTCATAAGGCGCGCCGCCCATATCGGTCCCGCCCAGCTTCACCGGCTCATCCACCACAAAACGATGCCGCCCGCCGATGGTCACGTCGGCGCGATAGGCGCTGCCCGTGCGCGCCGTCACGCGCGCTCCCTTCTCGGCGGGTGCGCTTTCCGCCGTCCGGTTGGCCTCCTCGGCGATGTACTTGCTCGCCCAGGCCGCGATCAACCGCGCGGCGTACACGGAATCGTCCGCCTCGCTGAGCAGGTGGTCGGCCTTGTCCAGCGACACGAAGCTCTTGGGGTGTTTGGCGTCCATGAAGATATGCGCCGCTTGATCGATGTCCACAATTGCATCCAGCGGCGAATGCATCACCAGCAGCGGCCGCCCTAGCGTGCGGATCGTCTCCTCCATCTGCGCCTCTTCCAGGTCCGCCAAGAAGTGTCGCGTGATGGGGAAGGGCCTCCCGCCGATGTTGACCATCACACGCTCTCGCCCGGCCAGGTCCGCTTCGTCTATGTCTAGCAAGTCCTTAAGATGGCTCGGCTCATAGGGCGCGGCGATGGTGACGACGGCAGCGGCTTCGGGGATGTCATGCGCGGCCTGCAGAACCGCTGCGCCGCCCAGCGAATGGCCAATCAGAATCTGCGGCGCGGCATAACGCTGGCGCATGAAGTCCGCCGCCGCAACCAGGTCCTCCACGTTGGTCGAGAAGCCGGTCTCGGCGAAGTCGCCCTCGCTCTCGCCCAGGCCGGTGAAGTCGAAGCGCAGCACGGCGATGCCGTCCTCGTTGAGGCGCTGGCTGATATTGCCGATGGCGCGCAGATTCTTGGTGCAGGTGAAGCAGTGCGCAAAGAGCGCATACGCGCCGGCGCGCGGCCGGTCCGGGATGTCCAGGCGCGCGGACAGCAGTTCGCCGCGGCTGTTGGGGATGTCGATCTTCTGCGAGGGCACGTTCTGCCGGCTGTCCTTTCTATCTATTCTATCTATCTGCGTACTTATTTATCCGCGTGCAGCGCCCGCCACACCCGTTCCGGCGTAAGCGGCAAGCTGCGGATGCGCACGCCCGTGGCGTCGTACACCGCGTTGGCGACCGCCGGCGCTACGCCGTCCATCGGAATCTCGGCGATGGCCTTCGCTCCATAGGGGCCGGACGGCTCATAGGTCTGCACCAAGATTGTCTCCAATTCCGGCGTTTCGTCGGCGGCGAAGATGCGGTAGTCTCCGAAACGCGGGTTTTGCAGTCTGCCGGCGGCGTCGTAGACCATGTCCTCGCTGACGGCATAGCCCAGCGCCTGCACCATGCCGCCCTCCACCTGCGCCGTCGCCGTGACGGGGTTGATGGCGATGCCGCAGTCCACAGCCATCACCAACTTCTTTACGGTCACCTGTCCGGTCTCGACGTCCGCCTCCACCTCGGCGAATTGCGCGGCAAAGGGCGGCGGGCTGACATAGCTCATGTGGCTGGCTGTCGCCATGATCTGGTGCTGGTCCGCCTGGTGGATGCTGTGTAAGGCCACTTGCCCCAACGAGACGCTGCGCCCGTCCGGCGCGCACACCTGTCCCCCCTCCAGCCACAGCGCATCCGCCTCCGCGCCCGGCAGCAAATGCCTGGCCGCGTGCTCGGCGATCTGCCGCTGCACGTCCTCGGCGGCCTTCAGCACAGCGCCGCCGCTGATGTAGGTCGTGCTGCTGGCGTATGCCCCTGTGTCGAAAGGCGTAAAGTCCGTATCGCTGCTGTAGACGATGATCTTGTCCAGTTCTACGCCCAGCGTCTCGGCCGCGATCTGCGCCAGCACCGTGTCCGAGCCTGTGCCCAGGTCCGTGGCGCCGATCAGCAGATTGAAGCTGCCGTCGTCATTGAGCTTGATACTGGCCGCGCCCATGTCCAACCCGGCGATGCCCGTGCCGTGCATGCAGATCGCCAGGCCCAACCCGCGGCGCACATGCGGCCGCGCCGGGTCGGTGCGCCAGACAGGGTCTTGCCTGCGCTCCCAGCCGGCGGCCTTGCTGCCCGCGGCGAAGCAAGCCTCCAACCCGTTGCTGCGCACCGTCTGGGCGAATCCCTCGCGGCCTTCGCCCATCGCCTTCGCCAGCGGCAGGTCCTGCCCCTCCTTGATCCAGTTGAGTCGCTTGAACGCCACCGGGTCCATGCCGATGCGCTCCGCCAGTTCCTCCATGTGTAATTCCAGCCCAAACAGGGCTTGCGGCGCGCCGTAGCCGCGGAACGCGCCCGGCACAGGCTTGTTCGTATAGACCACCTGACAGTCGAAGCGCGCTGCCGGCAGCCAATAGGTGCTCAGCCCGCGAAAGCCGGAGACCATCTGCACCGTCAGCCCGTGCGTGCCGTAGGCTCCCGCGTCGCCAACGATGTGCAGGTCGATGCCTACCAGCTTGCCGTCTTTGTCGACGCCGCTGCGGAAGCGCAGAATCTGCGGATGGCGCGTGCGTGCGCTGGTGAACTCCTGGCCGCGCGTATACTCGAAGCGCACCGGCCTGCCCGTGGCAAGCGTCAGGTGTGCACACAGATCCTCCAGCAGCATCTCCTGTTTGCCGCCGAAGCCGCCGCCGATGCGCGGCTTCACCACGCGAATGCGGCGCACCGGCAGCCCGATCAACGGCGCGACCATGCGCCGCACATGGAAGG